>JAFRVM010000118.1 GCA_017438505.1 Clostridia bacterium
ATGGATAAGGAGCTCATTGAGCAGGTCAAAAAGAGCTATCCTGATTATACGGTGGTTGCATATATAAATACAACAGCCGAGCTTAAAACAATCTGCGATGTATGCGTAACGTCCTCTTCGGCTGTAAAAATAGTCAAAAACCTGCCCGAGAAGAATATTCTGTTTATTCCCGACTGCAACCTTGGCGATTACGTCGCAAAGCAGGCGCCCGAAAAGAATATCAAGCTGCTGCACGGCGGCTGTCCCATCCACGCCCGTGTTTCGAGGGACGATGTGCGCAAGGCAAAGAATGCGCACCCCGATGCTCTGGTGCTTACCCACCCGGAATGTCAGCCAGATGTGCTGGAGCTCTCCGATTTTATCGGCTCGACCTCGGCTATAATGCAGTACGCCGAAAATTCCGACGCCAAGGAATTTATCATTGGCACGGAGATAAGTATTGCGCAGCACCTTGCGTATAAATTCCCCGAAAAGAGCTTCTACCCGCTCTCAAAAGATCTTATCTGCCCCAATATGAAGTCCACGACCCTTGTGGATGTATACAAGGCGGTGCTGGGCACAGGCGGGGAAGAGATAACCCTGGACGACCAAACTCTTGTCAAGGCGCGCAGATGCATCGACAGAATGATCGAGCTGGGATAAATGAAAGGATACGGTACAAATGAAGATTATTGAGACAAAAAACGCTCCCGCAGCGGTGGGATCTTATTCACAGGCGATTGTCGCGGGCAGCCTTGTGTTTACCTCGGGTATGCTTCCGATAGTTCCCGAAACAGGAGCGCTTGTGCAGGGGGCAATTGAAGAGCAGACCGAGCAGGCAATAAAAAACATTGCCGCTGTACTGGAAGCTGCGGGCAGCGAAATAACAAAGGCTGTCAAAACCACATGCTATCTTAAAAATATGGGTGATTTTGCCGCCTTCAACGCTGTATATGCAAAGTACTTTACAGGCAAACCCGCAAGAAGCTGCTCCGAAGCCTCCGCACTTCCAAAGGGCGCTCTGCTGGAAATCGACGTTATAGCCGAGTTGTAAGAGAAATGAACGATAAATTTTGCTTGATTGTTGATTAAATATTGCTTTTGTGCTATTATAAAAAAGTATTTGCAACCTGTTTTGGGAGGTTTTTAAATAATGGCACAAAATTTTTCGGCTGCTTCTTTAAAACATAAGGTAAAAGAAGAGGTCAAGCTTTTAAAGCTCAGGTATAAGCTTTTTAAAAACCGTGAAAAAAGACGCAGATTTGTTCCCTCCGACGTCGATTTGGGCGGAGTATATCTTTTTTACTGGAAATATGGCAGCAACACACAGGGCGGCGACCGCAGCACCGAAAATATTGGAGACTATCTCTCAAAAGTGGTTACGCAGCATTATGCACCGAAGAATAAAAAAGCAGCTGCCGGCAGCCCTAAAACAATTTATGCCATAGGCTCTGTTTTGGGCTTCAGAAATCAGGACGCGACCGTGTGGGGCAGCGGCTTTTTATATCCCAACAAAAAGTATATTCTCAGAGCCAAATTATCCGATCTGGACGTAAGAGCGGTAAGAGGTCCAAAAACACGGCAGCTGCTGCAGAAATCAGGCAAAAAATGTCCCGAGGTATACGGCGATCCCGCTATTCTGATGCCTCTGATTTATATGCCCGAAAGCCGCGAAAAGCAGTACGATGTCGGACTGGTTTTTAATTATGCCAATGCTGATTTTACTGTTCCCGATAATATCAAAGCGAAAAAAATAAATGTTCTTACCGATAATTACAAGGGCTTTATTTCGGATATCTGCAGGTCAAGGCTTGTCATAAGCTCATCTCTGCACGGAATAATTCTGGCGGAGGCATATGGAGTTCCCGCGGTTCTTCTGCTCAAAGATAATCAGTCAACATTCAAATATGAGGATTGGTACAACAGCACCGGACGCTTTGATATAAAAATAGCGCACAGTGTTGATGACGCTTTGAAAATGACTCCCATGGAGCTGCCAAAGCTCGGTGCAATGCAAGAAAAGCTTATTGCCGCCTTCCCGTATGATTTATGGAAGGATTAATGATTTTGACGAATGAGGATATCTGCATGAAACAACAAAGAGGATTTGTCACCCTGGCATCCGGAAATATAAAATATTATAAATTTGCCTATTATCTTCTGCTTTCCTACCGTCTGAAGAACGATAAATATCCTTTTGCAATTATCTGCGACAGGGAAAATGAGTATACCGCGGCGTTTGACGACGTTGTTGTTCTTGACGATTTAAAAAGCAACTATCTGGATAAATTCAGAATACTTACGGATTCTCCCTATGAGGAGTCGATATTTATTGAGCCCGACTGCCTTATTTACCGCAACATAGACCATTTTTTCGATATTCTTTCAAAGGAATATGACTTTACATCCTTCGGGTGGAATGATGTAGAGGGAACCTGCTTTAACTGTACGGAAAAAATGGTTCCGGAATTCGGGGAAAAAATTAGAACAACGCCAATGTTTTGTCCGGGGTATCTGTTTATTAGAAAATCCGAGGTTTGTCAAAATATTTATAACGACGTTTTACGCATTGCCGATTGGCTGATGAAATACGGAGTTCAGGACTGCCCCGAACTTCTGCTCGGCGGCAAGCTGCGGGATGACCCGCTGTTTTTTCTCGCTATGCGGCTTAACGACTGTGAATGTGTCGCAAAGCCAAGCGTCGGCAAGTGCATTGCGCTTCCGAGCGTTAAGAAAATTAAACGCGTCAGCATTGAAAAAGGTCAGCTTGACGTTGTTGAGCATAAGGAGTATAACGATTGCGCCCTGCTTCATTTTTCGACAAGAAAATGTACCGAGGAAGGTCTTTACTGGCAGCAATGTATCAGCACATCTCTTTGTTGTAAGAATGCTCCGCATTTTCTTATTGCGGCTGCCGAGTGCGGGCTTACTCACAAAGTGCTTCACCTTTTGAAAAAGGTAAAGTATTCGTTTATCCATCGAGTGCTGAAAAAATAATAAGTTTAGGCATAAACCTCTTTTGTTATATCGGCAAAAGAGGTTTTTTGGTGCAAACCTATGCAGATTTTTGCATAAATTTAATATTTGCTATTGAATTTTGCGTATTAAACTGTTAAAATGTTAATAACATTTTAACGAAAGGAGAGATTTTGTTGTTTGACCTCAGTACAATGAATCTCGAACTGCTCGCATTTATCATTTACTTTGTTCTCGTGCTTGCTATCGGACTTATTTTCTTTTTAAAGTCCAAGGGCGGCAATGAAAAGGACTACTTTTTAGGCGGACGCGGCATGGGTCCCTTTGTTACAGCCATGAGCGCACAGGCCTCCGATATGAGCGGCTGGCTGCTTATGGGCTTCCCCGGAAGTATTCTTGCTTTCGGTCTGGGACAGGCATGGATAGGTATCGGTCTTGCGCTGGGTACTGCGCTCAACTGGATTTTTGTCGCAAGAAGACTTCGCCGTTTTTCAAAGGCGGCTAACGATTCCATCACAATTCCGCAGTATCTCTCAAACCGTTTTGCAACCAAGAGCCCTATTTTGCAGATCATCTGCGCTCTTATTTTCCTTGTATTCTTTACCGTTTACGTTGCGTCGAGCTTTGTTGCGGGCGCGACTGTATTTTCGGCTGTTGTTCCTCAGCTTGCCGGTCACGAGAGCATCGCTATGATGATCTTCGCAGGCATACTTATTCTCTACACCTTCCTCGGCGGCTTCAAGGCTGTTTGCTGGACAGACTTTTTCCAGGGGCTTATGATGCTTATAGCCGTTCTTGCCCTTCCCATTGTTGTTGTAATGACAAAGGAGCTTGACACATCACTGCTTAGCAAGGTCTACACCGAAACCGCAACAGGCACAGAATACGCCTTCGGTCAGAGCGTTTTCGGCGCAAGATGGCAGGATATAGTTTCCGGTCTTACCTGGGGTCTCGGTTATTTTGGTATGCCTCACATTCTTGTAAGATTTATGTCCATAAAGAAATCCAAAATGATCAAAAAGTCCGCCACAGTTGCTATTATCTGGGTTGTTTTAACCCTCGGCGCGGCAATAGTTATCGCTTACCTCGGACGTATGCTGGTAGCAGAGGAACTGCTTCCCGCAGGTCTGCAAAAGAACGTATTTATTACTATGGTACGCGAAAACTTCCATCCCTTTATTGCGGGCTTACTGCTTTCGGCTATTATCGCCGCCGCTATGAGCACGGCTGATTCTCAGCTTCTTGTCGCTTCCTCTTCTTTTACAAGCGATATTTACAAGCCCATTTTCCGCAAAAAGGCTTCCGATAAAGAGGCTCTTTGGGTAGGACGCATAGTTGTTCTTATCCTTGCGGTCGTAGCATACTTTATCGCAAGCAGCAAGGGCTCGGGCGCTCAGAGTATTATGAATATGGTTGAAAACGCGTGGGGCGGCTTCGGCGCATCGTTTGGTCCCGTAATCATCCTTTCGGTATTCTGGAGACGTCTTACATACTCCGGCGCTGTTGCAGGCGTTGTCTGCGGTGCTGCCGTTGACGTTTACTGGCTGCTCAACCTGAGTGCTTCCACGGGCGTTTACGAGCTTCTGCCCGGATTTGCCGCAGGACTTGTTGCGGCCGTTCTGGTATCGCTTATCACAAGAAAGCCCGGCGAAAAGGTTATGGAGATATTCGACAAAGCAACCGATCCTTCCATTGACGACTAATACATAAAACCCAAACAGCCGATGCCTTTTATGGGGCACCGGCTGTTTTTGTGCAAATTGCCGTTTACAAAATAAAAGCAAAGCGTTATAATATAAGTATCAAAGCAAAAAGCAGGTGAAACAGAGTGGAACTTCTGCATGATATTTTATATGGTGCATTTGGTTGTTTTATTTTTATTCTTATCAGCATTTTATTATTTTGGCTGGTTTCCTACATTGTTAATGATTCCAAGCTTTCAAAAAGCCTGAAGGGCAAAAAGATTGCGTTCCCTCTGTTTTTGATTATTGTCGGAATACTTGCTGGTATTGTTTGGTTTCTTTTATAAAATTTTAAGCCTATTATTTTTTCGACAATTAATATGAAACCGAAAAAATTATAAAAAGCTCCGGGTACTCGCTGTACCCGGAGCTTTGGCGTTTAGTTTGCTTTGGCGATCGTGTAGCCCGATTTGGAATCGCCCGAAATAACGTAGGTGGGGGAGCTGTAGTCAGATGTGGAAATAACTATCGTGGGAGTAACATCATAGGACTTGTGAGCTTTATCCTCGACAGAGATTTCTATCTCGACCTTATCCGCGTCCTCGGGGAAGTCCATACCGGGCGTCAGGCTCAGATAAAAGACCTGACCTGTTTTAATGGCGGAGTTGTCTGCGTTGCATCCGCCGCCGCCCGAAATAAGCCTGCCGTCAACGTAAAAGCTGTAATTAATGGCATAAAGGTCGTCCTTTGTGCCCGACATGATTTTTATTTCAATCGGGTCTGCGTTATCACGTCTGGTGTCGTACTCCACAAGGCTTGCTGGGCGGGTGGAACTTAAATTCTCAATTTCCAGCCTGCCGACAAGCGCCTGAAGAGCGGCGGGGGTTTTGGCACAGCTCTTGATATCCCTGCCGACTAACGCCGTCGCATCTTCGGCGGTTACGCTTATCCTCTGCTGACCTTCTCCCTTTACATTATAGACAAAGGTTACGGTATCGAGATTGTCGATAGTGGCAATAAGAGCGCAGGAGTAAGCCTTTGTGACCTTTTCGATATATTCGTCATTTCCGGGGTTGAAGGTTTCCTCAAGGTTTATTATCCATTCGTAGGGCTCTTTGGCGGTTTTAAGCTCGCTAGTGTAGCTGCCCAAAGTGTACGCTACATCAAGTCTGTTAAGCAGATTGGAGTTTGCGGGCATATCGCCGATATATTCATGTTTTGCGTTATACAAATCGGAAACCATTGCGGAAATTTTAATGCCGTTGTCCCATATGATATCGTTGCCAACGCGGATTTGCTTTATTTTTTCACTTGCCGTGTAGCTTTCCCTGCGCGTGCCGCTGCTGTTTAAAAAGCTGCTCAGTGTTCCCTTGGCGGTTACATATACAACGCCGTCTTTTTCTTCAAACTGAATGTCGGAAATAGCGGTTGCGCTGTCGGTGGCGCAAAGTTCGATGTCAAGATTTTTCTCGTTTGAAATCTTAGATGATAATACGATAACCGAGTTGCTTACATCTCTGCTTACCACGCAGAATCTTACAAATAAAAGTACTATTGCCAGTGCAAACGCGGCGGCTATGCCGATAAGCGTTATAGCCAGCGCTTTCTTTTTTGTCTTTTTCAAGAAATTCACCTCTCTGATTTGCTGCGGTTCTGATGCGTTGTCGTCCTTCATATTTTCGTACACAGCCGTGCAGTTTTCGCACCCTTCAAGATGCTCGGAAACAGCCGCCGTCGTTTTTTCGCTTGTCACACCGTCAATGTAAGAGGGAAGAAGGTCCTGCACAATCTCGCAGTCAAGTTTATTGTCAGTCATTTTGTTCATTCTCCTTTGCTAATTTTTCTTTGCCCCTGTAAAAGGTCACTCTTGCCCAGTTTTCGCTTTTGCCCATTATTTCGCCTATCTCTTTAAACGAAAGACCGCCGAAGGCGCGAAGATAAATTATTTCGCGGTAGGGCTCGGGAAAACCGTGCAGCTTTTTGAGCAGCTCCATTTTGCCCATATTTTCGAGAGCCGAGCTTTCGGCAGAGCCTTCGGTAAGCGGCAGGGTTTCGACGTCCTCCTGCGGGGGATGCTTACGGTAGTAAACAAGCAGTTGATTTTTTGCTATGGCGCACAGCCAGGTCGAAATTTTGCACGAGCCGTCAAAGCGGTCGATATTTTTTACCGCCTGATAAAAGGTCTCCTGCGTAAGCTCCTCGGCAATATCCTCGCTGCGTGTTTTGTAATAAAGATAGCGGAAAACCGTCTGCGCGTATTGCTGATAAATCTCTTCCATCGGCTGCACTTTTACTCACTCCCTTCTGCCTGATACACCCGTTAATGCATAAAAACAGCGTTTCGTTACAACTATTTTAAAATTATTTTTATTTTATCATTTTTTTTCGTATTTTTCAATAAAGTATAGTTTTTTCGCTATATTTAAACTTTTTTTGTTTTTTATTTGATTTTTTTATCTTTAATGTTATAATATATCTATAATAGGAGGGCGATAGATATGGGCGCGTTAAAGGAGTTTTCAATAAAGACCGACAAAACCGGAGTATACAATATTACCGGCATGGTGCAGGGTTTTGTTCTTGAGAGCAAAATCGAATCGGGCATAGCTGTAATTTACTGCCCACATACCACCGCCGCCATTACACTTAACGAAAATACCGACGTAAACGTGGGCAAGGATCTTTTAAAGGGTATTGACAGCGCCTTTCCCGACAGACCCGACTTTAAACACAGCGAGGGCAATTCTTACGCACATCTGCGTTCCAGCGCCATAGGCAGCAGTATAACCATAATTATCGAGGATGGCTGGCCCAAGCTGGGTATATGGCAGAATATCTTTTTTATGGAATTTGACGGCCCGCGCGACCGCTCTTTCTATGTCAAACTTATGTCCGATTAAATAACAAATAGACCCCGTATGTAACTGCGTGCGGGGTTTGTGTTTTTTGCATTTATTGCACTAAATCAGGAATATACTGTACTGTAAATAAAACTGTAAGAAAAAAGGAAAATGATTTATGGATATTATAGTTGTAGGCTGCGGCAAGGTTGGAACAAGCATCGCCGCCAATCTTGTTGCCGAAGGGCACAACGTTACGGTTGTTGATAAGGACGCCGACGTTATCGAGAGCATAACCAACGTACACGACGTTTACGGAATCAACGGAAACGGCACCGATATCGAGACCCTTCAGGACGCAGGCGTGGGAAATTGCGAGCTGCTGGTTGCCACCACCGGTTCGGATGAATTCAATATGCTCGCCTGTTTTCTCGCAAAGCGTTTGGGAGTTGCCAACACTATCGCAAGAATAAGAAAACCCGAATACAACGATAAGAGCCTTAACTTTATTAAGGATGAGCTTGAAATCTCCATGGCTATAAATCCCGAAAG
>JAFRVM010000119.1 GCA_017438505.1 Clostridia bacterium
AAAGTAAACCAGGCAAGACTTGGAAACTAAAAATGACATATTTGCCCGTATAGCGCCGTTTTTACCGTTTGAAGTGCAATAGCACGTCGGCGCGGCTCAAACGGCACTCTACGAACAAATCTGAACATTTTTAACACGCTATTCAAGTTTTACTTGACATTTTTGCAAACAAGTGGTACAATACCACTCGTTGATACAACAAATCCGTAGACAGCAGGCATTCAGTGCTATGCGAAGCATAGTTAGAAGTAAGTCCCGCCGAGGGTAATTAGTAAACACGATTACTATGGCTCTTTGCGTCTACGGCAAAGAGCCTTTTATTTTGCCTCAGGGCAAACAAAAGGCATATTTATCCAAACTAACAGGAGGTGAAACAAAATATGCCAAGCGCAAAGGTATTGGAAGCAAAAAAAGCACAGGTTGCAGAGGTTATAGAAACCCTAAAGGAAGCACAGACCGGTGTTATCGTTGACTACCGCGGTCTTACCGTTGAGGAGGACACAGACCTTAGAACAAAGCTCAGAAATGCTAACGTTAAGTATTTCGTTATAAAGAACACACTTCTTTTAAGAGCAGCTAAGGAGGTAGGTCTTGAAGCACTTGAGGAGGCGCTCCACGGTCCTACGGCTATCGCTGTATCGAGTGAGGACGCAGTTGCTCCGGCAAAGGTTCTTGCTGACTATGCAAAGGAAAATGAAAAGCTTGAGATTAAGTCAGGCTTTATGGATGGCGCGGTTATGACTCTTGACGAAATCAAGAAGCTCGCCGCAACACCGAACTTCGAGACACTCATCGCGAAGATGATGGGAAGCCTCAACTCGCCTATTTCCGCACTTGCACGCACCTTGCAGGCTATTGTTGACGGCGGCGTAGAAATACCCGATCTTATAGCAAAGCAGGCAGGCGAAGCAAAGGAAGAAGCACCGGCTGAGGAAAAGGCTGAGGAAGCTCCGGCAGCTGAAGAAGCTGCACCGGCAGCAGAGGAAGCTCCGGCTGAAGAGCCGAAGGCAGCAGAAGAGGCACCGGCAGAAATAGCCGACGCTGAATAATCCAAAAGAAACACGTATTTTTAATTTTATTTAGGAGGAAACTAAAATGGCAGATATCAATGCAATTCTTGATTCAATCAAGGAATTAAAGTTACTTGAAGTTGCTGAGCTCGTTAAGCTTATGGAAGAAGAGTTCGGCGTAAGCGCAGCAGCACCGGTTATGGTAGCAGGCGGCGCAGCAGACGGCGGCGCAGCAGGCGCTGACGAGAAGAGCGAGTTTGACGTAGTTCTTGCAGACGCAGGCGCAAGCAAGCTCGGCGTAATTAAGATAGTTCGTGAGCTTACAGGTCTTGGCCTTAAGGAAGCAAAGGCTCTCGTTGACGGTGCACCTCACACCATCAAGGAAGCAGTTGCTAAGGAAGAGGCTGAGTCAATGAAGACTAAGCTCGAAGAAGCAGGCGCTAAGGTAGAATTGAAGTAATTTTACTCTGATAATGAAAAAAGCTATGACAGTAGATGTATCTTCGATTTTAAAGGAATTAGGCGGAAAACTTGAGGTTTGCGGTGAAGTCACATTACCCGATACAGAGTTTTTGGGCGAGTACCGTTTTTCCGAGCCGCTCAAGGTGGAAGGCAACATATCAAACAACGGAAAGGCATTACGGCTTAACGCAAGAGTGACAGGTCAAATAACCACCAATTGCGCGCGCTGTACGAAGGAAATAACCGTTCCCGTTGATTTTGAAATGGCAGAAAACCTTATGCAAGGCGAGGGTGAAGCAATCGTGGACGAGGATGTTATCCTCTTTAAGGACACAGCTATTGAGCTTGACGACATCGTGCTTGACAATTTCCTGATGAATTTGGAGGGGAAATATTTATGCTCAGAGGACTGCAAGGGCTTATGTCCCACGTGCGGCGCTGACCTTAATAAAGGTGAGTGCGGCTGCAGCAAGGAGAATATTGATCCCAGATGGTCGCAGCTTTTGGATATTATGAAGAATAATGAGAATTAGGTCAGAGAAAATTATGGAGGTGTAAACTATGGCAGTACCTAAGAATAAGGTCTCGAAAGCCAGAAGAAATAAGAGACGCGCTAACTGGAAGCTTGAAACACCGAATATGGTAAAGTGCCCCCAGTGCAGCGAGTTCATAATGCCTCATACTGTTTGCAAATTCTGCGGTTATTACAACGGCAAGGAAGTAGTAAAGAAGGCTGAGGATTGATTCGGCTTTAACATTGACTTAAAAAGAACGCTTCGGCGTTCTTTTTTTGTCTGAAAAATTGACAATATATACATAAATGTTGTATAATATTACATAATTATCCAAAGAAAAAAGGCGGCGGAGCGTATGGCAGAGAAAAATAAGAATATACACGCCGGACACAGGCAGCGTATGCGTAAGAACTTTCAGTCCGGCGGCTTTAAGGGATGGCACGACCACAACGTTTTGGAATATATTTTGTTCCGGGTAATACCGCGCGCCGACACCAATGAAATTGCTCATCATTTAATAGACGGCTGCGGCGGCTTTGCGGAGGTGTTTCGCGCTTCAAAAGAAAAATTGACGGATATAATGGGTGTAGGTGACGAAACAGCGGAGTATTTGCGAATGCTCGGCGAGTTTGTGCGCTATTATAACGATGTCAGATACGATGTAAATCGCTTTACGCTTGACAGTGAAACGAGCGAGGGGTATATGCTTAACCTGTTTGACGGGATGGAGCGTGAAAATTTCTATATTTTCTGTCTTGACGCGCAAAACCGCATAATATATAAGAGGCGTATGTTTGAGGGCAGCTTCGACAGTATGGATATTGATATATCACAGATATTACGCCTGGCTGCAAAATGTGACGCGTCAAACGTGGTACTTGCACACAATCACCCGAGTGGTATAGCTAAGGCTTCAAACGCTGACATTGTCGCTACACAGGCGATAGAACGCGCTTTAAGCTATGCCGGAGTAGGACTGCTTGACCATATAATAGTCGCGGGAGGAAAATGTGCCAGTGCAAAAAGAAATTATATCGTTCCGGATATACGCAAATATAAGAAATAACCGACAAAAATATTGACTTTGTGCCGCTTATGTGATAGTATTATCTATGTATTTGATAATTTGGAAAATACTGAAATTTATGATATATTCAGGGAGGCAAAACGTAATGGCAAAGGCTGCAATAATGGGTTACGGCACCGTCGGCAGCGGTGTTTATGAGATTATAAAAAACAATGCCGAAAAGCTCAAAAAGAACGCAAACGGTGAGCCGATTGAAACAAAATACATTCTCGACATACGCGATTTCCCCGACCATAAGGAAAAGCACCTTTTCACAAAGGATTTTAACGACATTTTAAACGACAGTGAGGTAAGCGTAGTA
>JAFRVM010000012.1 GCA_017438505.1 Clostridia bacterium
CGTAACACTTCTGTAAAAAGGGCAAAAAAACGCCCCGGGGGCTTGCCTGTGAAGCCCTCGGGGTCGGTTTTTTATTTATCGTTCCGTGGTTATTACCTTCTTTTGCCAGTTCTTTTTGCCGCATTTAGGGCATTTCATTCTCGTTGTGCGCCCCATGTGCGGCGAAAATGTAATGGCTGTAAGCGTGGGAACATATCTGTGCCCGCACTCGGCACATTCGTAGTAGCCCGCCGTGGTTTCTATTCTCAGGCAAAAGTACATTCCCGGTATGAATATCACAAATCCCGTTATTATAAGCCCTGTCTGCCACGCACCGCTCAGGTCTGCGTATTTCGCTGTCAACAGAAGCACTAAAAGCGCCGCTGTTGATATCAGACCTATAATTATCTCCATGTTGAGCATGGCTCTGTTGCTGCGTTCCTCGCTCCTTCTCATCTCAATAAGGGTTTTCTCTGCAATATCCTTGTAGTTCTCCATAGTAGTTTTCCACCCTGTAAGTAAGTCGTTTACCGTGAGGCCTATGATGACACAAAGCTCAAGCATAATTGACGAGTCGGGCATCGAGCGCCCTGTCTCCCACTTTGAAACAGCCCTGTCGCTTATGCCTAAGCGTTCGGCAAGCTTAGCCTGTGTCAGCCCCTTCTCCTTTCTTTGTGAAGCAATAAATTTTCCTATCTTTTCCTGATCCATATTACTTACCTCCTTCTGTGGCTTTATCATACCACAGCCTATCAAAAAAGTACACGAACTGTTGGTTGAGTTACGTGTTTTCGGGGAAAAACTACTGTCTGTATTATACCATACCGCCGGTTGAGTGTCAATTAAGGCAATACCGCAATCTTTGTGCGGTGTTGCCTTAAACTAAAAAAAGCACTCCCTTAACATAGCTAAAGAAGTGCTTTTTTTGGTGCCGGTGGTCGGGGTCGAACCGACACGGTATCGCTACCATCGGATTTTGAGTCCGACACGTCTGCCAATTCCATCACACCGGCGTATGAACAAGTAGTATTATACAACATACATACAAAAAAATCAAGACCTTTTATAAAAAATTTTCACGCTTGACATTTTTTGATATTAAACATATAATATAAGAAGTAAAATAAGGCAATTTTGATTTTAAAAACTCGCCACGGAGGTTTAAATGAGAGAATATAACAGAGTTTATGCTCAGATTGATACTTGCGCGCTAAAGCGCAATATTGAAGAAATCAAGCGCAGAGTGGGAAGCGCGCGCGTTATGCAGGTCATAAAGGCTGACGCTTACGGTCACGGCGCAATTCCCGTGGCGAATACGCTTGATAATTTGGTGGACTATTTTGCTGTTGCGGTTATCGAAGAAGCCGTGGAACTGCGCAAAAACGGCATTGTAAAGCCTATTTTGATTTTGGGCAAGATCGCGCCGCAGTTTTACGGAGACGCTCTTGTAAATAACGTTACGATGACGGTATTCAGCTACGAAATGGCTGAAAAATTATCGGTTGCGGCAAAATCAAGAGGCCTTACAGGAAAGTTACATATTGCCGTCGATACGGGTATGAGCCGCATCGGTGTCGATACAAGCGATAAGAG
>JAFRVM010000013.1 GCA_017438505.1 Clostridia bacterium
CAAACGAGCTTACCGAAGACCAGGCAAGTCAGGCAATAGACGCTTATATTTCCAAAATCTAAACCAATCTAATGTGAAAACGCCCGTACCGATTTTCGGTACGGGCGTTACTTTTGCAAAAAACTATTTATTTGTCAAAGTGTTGGAAACAGCCGTTTTCCAATTCTCCTTCAAAGCTGATCTCTCGGCATCGTTCATAGTGGGCTTGAAGGTTTCATTTTTGTCGTTCGACTGTTTAAGGTCGTCGATAGTCCATAAACCGACTCCGATACCCGCAAGCAGAGCTGCACCGAGAGCGGTGGTCTCAAGCGTGGCGGGACGGATGATATTCAGATTGGAAATATCGCTCTGGAACTGCATAAGGAAATTATTTGCACTTGCTCCGCCGTCAACCTTTAGTTCCTTAAGGCGCAGACCTGTTGCGCTCTCAAAGGCTTTTATCAGGTCGTCAGACTGGAAGGCCATCGACTCGACCGCCGCGCGGATAATATGCTCGCGCTTTGTTCCGCGGGTTATTCCGTAAATTGCTCCGCGCGCGTACATATCCCAGTAGGGAGCGCCGAGGCCGGTAAAGGCAGGAACAAAATATACTCCTCCGTTATCCTTGAGGGATGTGGCAATCTGCTCTGACTGAGAGGCATTGGAGAGAATCTTTAGCTCGTCGCGCAGCCACTGGATTACTGCTCCGCCAACGAAAACGCTGCCCTCGACAGCATATCTCATATGACCCTCGATACCGATACCGATGGTGGAGAGAAGTCCGTTGTCGGAGAGCATAGGCTTTTTGCCTGTGTTCATGAGCATAAAGCAACCGGTGCCGTAGGTGTTTTTGGCGTCGCCCTCTTCAAAGCAGCCCTGACCGAATAGTGACGCCTGCTGGTCGCCGGCGACACCCGCGATGGGAATTTTGACTCCGCCTATTTCGTATGTGCCGTTGACTCTGCTGGAGGAGACAACCTCGGGCAGAATGCAGGCGGGAATATCAAGCAGGCGCAGGATATCCTTATCCCACTGCAATGTGTTTATGTTGAAGAGCATTGTGCGGGAGGCGTTTGTGTAATCGGTGACGTGAGCCTTTCCGCCCGTCATTTTCCAGATAAGCCAGGTGTCAATCGTGCCGAAAAGAATTTCTCCGTTTTCGGCGCGCTGACGCAGACCCTTGACGTTTTCAAGCAGCCACTTGATTTTTGTGGCAGAAAAATATGCGTCAACAATAAGACCGGTTTTTTGCTGAATCATCGGAGCAAGTCCGCGCTCTTTAAGCCTGTCGCACATTTCGGCAGTACGTCTGCACTGCCATACAATTGCGTTGTAAACCGGCTTGCCCGTCTTTTTATCCCACATGACGGTGGTCTCGCGCTGGTTTGTAATGCCTATGGCGGCAACCTCGGCGGGCTTTATGCCGCCTTTTCTCAGCGCTTCGGCAAGCACCGACATCTGGGTGTTGTAAATTTCCTCAGCATCATGCTCAACGTAGCCGGGCTTGGGGTAGTGCTGAGCAAACTCCTTCTGCGCCATAGAAACAATATTTTTGTTACGGTCAAAAACAATCGCGCGGGAGCTTGTTGTGCCCTGGTCGAGGGCTATAATATACTTTTTATTTTTGAGCGCTTCCGCGTTCTTGGGAGTCCATTGGTTAAGAGTACCGAGCATATCTCTGTAAACCTGCTGGTTTCCTGTCTCGTTGAGAATTTCGTGGCGAAGACCGGGATATGTCTGTGCAGAAACCTTGAATTTTTTGTCCTTTAAAAACTTAACGGTACTGTTAAGCTTTTTCTCACCGCCGACACAGGGGTCATCCCCGCCGCAGAATATGCATAGGGGCATACCCTTGTTTTTCTTTTTCCAGCCGCCCGTATATGCCTTTTGCTGGAGGTAGAAAAGACCTTTGAATCCGTTGTCGGTAAATACATATCCGCACTTGGGATCTGCAGTATACCGCGCGACGTTTTCCTTGTTTGTGGAGAGCCATCTGAACTGCTCGGTACTGTCGTCAAAACCTTCATTATATTTGCCGAATGCAAGACCGTCAATAAGCTTTGAGCGGTGACGGCTGCCGCAGAAGAGGGTGTTTACCGCGCACAGCAGCTTAGCAGCGCCGATTGCTCCCTGCTTTGTGGGAGGACCTGAGAGTATTGCGCCGTCGAGCATTCTGGAATACTTTTTCAAAAATACACGAGTGGCAAGAGAACCCATGCTGTGACCCAGCATAAAAACAGGCAGTCCCGGCCACTTGGATTTTGCAAATTTACAAATTGCGACCATATCTTTTATGACAGCTTTGCCGCCGCCCTTGTAGAAATAGCCCAGATCTTCCTGAGATTTTACGCTGTCGCCGTGACCGCGGATATCGGATATGATGCAGTTATACCCGTTTTTAACAAGGTACTCGATAAACGGAATATACCTCTCCTTGTGTTCGGCCATGCCGTGGACAATTTGAACAACTCCGCGGGGACTGTCGGCTTCGCCCAAAATTGTGCTCAGCTCAAGTCCGTCAACGGGAGATTTTAATGTTCCGGTAGTTATATTACTCATTTTTACACCAGCTTTATGTTTATTGATTGAATTTTGCCTTATTTATTATAACAGATTTCAAAGAAAAATCAAAGTATTTGAATAGAATAGATTATTTTTTGTGCAATATGAAGTACTATATAGCCTTGTTTTGTGCATTATGCGAAGATTAAATTAAAAAATTATCGCCGCGGCCCCAAAAATCAAATTTTCCGGGGCGTTTTGTTATAAGTTTTGCGCAGTCGCAGTTGACAAGTATTGTATCCTGCCCGATAATCTCGATATCGCACCAATTTATAACTGTCTCGTCCTCACGCCCGAAAAGTCCGAAGTATTTGCATTTGCCGTATACTATAATTGACAAAACCTGAGCTGTGCAGGTATCAATACAGGCGTCGCCGACATAACCAAGTCTGACCCCGTCCTTTACGCATACAACGTCCTTGTTTTTTAAATCGGATATTTTACAGTGCATAAAATCAGCTCCTTTTTTACATTCTATGCGCAAAAAATCCGATTTTGAACAGAAAAATCCCCGCCCGAATCTGATCTTCGAGCGGGGAGAGATCGAAATATTTATCAGTTGACTGTTTTACTCAGAGCAACCATTGTTCCGGAGTTATCCTGAACGTATGCTCTTACTGTGTATGTGCCGGAGGGAGCATTTGCGGTGGTGAAGGTTGCCGAATCGCTGCGTACCGATTTAGCGTAAATAACGCCGTTTGCGTAAACGTAAACGCTGTACTTGTTTCCGCCCGTACCGCCGTTGGAGTTGACGGTAAAGGTTGTGTTGCTGCCCGATTTGGAAACCGAAATGCTGCTTATTGCAAGATCCTCGGTAACGAAAATGAGCGAGGAGGTAGCGCTTGCAGTAAGGTTTGCTGCGTCCTTAACGGTAACCTTTACGGAATACTGACCGCCGGTGGTGGGGGTGTAGTTGAAGGTGTTGGAGCTTGAATAGCTGCCTGTGGAGATAACCGAGCCGTTCTTGTAAACACTGAAGGAATACTGGAGCGGAGCTGTGCCGCCCGCCGCGGTCGCGGTGTATCTGATAGCTGTGCCGGCGCTTACCGTGCCGCTCTTGTCAGCGGTTATAGAGGAAACCGAAAGCGGGGGAGCGGTAACAGTTATAGCAGAGGAGCTGCCTGTTACAACATCGGAGCCGCATTTTGCGGAAACCTCTACATTGTAGCTTCCTGCCGAAGTAAATGTATAGGAATAGGAGGAAGACG
This sequence comes from Clostridia bacterium, assembly GCA_017438505.1. Taxonomy (GTDB): domain Bacteria; phylum Bacillota; class Clostridia; order Oscillospirales; family Acutalibacteraceae; genus RGIG2835. The sequence goes on from JAFRVM010000013.1 coordinate 3,750, forward strand.
AACCGTAGCTGCCTGTAACTATCTTTGATCCGTTCTTGTAGAGGTCGAATTTGTACTGTACGCTGCCTGAAGCGTTGCTTACCGAAGCGTTCCATGTAGCGGTATCGCCGATTTCCGCACTCGATACATTAGCCGAAACACCGCTGAAAGCAAATGCGTTGCTGCCGTATGTATTTATGGTGCTTCTCATACCGGTAACAAATGCGTTGTTCTGGGTTTCGTCCCAGTTAGTGGACCAGGTCATAATTCCGCGGAAGGTGGGGTACTGCTGGAGAAGGGTTCTCAGAGCTGTCTGGTATTCGGAAACAGAGAGCTGACCCGAGCCTGCCGCTCTTGAACAAGCGGG
>JAFRVM010000120.1 GCA_017438505.1 Clostridia bacterium
CATCACCGACGCGCCGGTCGAGCGAATAAACTACGAAGAGGTGGACTACTGGCCCGAGCTGTGCGAGATAATGGAGTGGAGCCGCAGTCACGTATATTCGGTACTTCATATCTGCTGGGGCGCGCAGGCGGCGCTTTACTATCACTACGGCGTGCCCAAATACGACCTTGACAAAAAGCTCTCGGGCATTTACGAGCACAATGTTCTCAACAACCTTCACCCCCTTCTGCGCGGTTTTAACGATGAGTTTTACGCTCCCCACTCCCGCTACACCGAGGTGCGCAGAGAGGATATCATAAAGCACAAAAAGCTTGAGATTATTGCCGATTCCAAAGAAGCCGGCGTATATATCACATGCCGTAAGGACGGCAGACAGTTCTTTGTAATGGGTCACGCCGAATATGACCGCGACACCCTTGCAAAGGAGTATTTCCGCGACATAAACAAGGGGATAAACCCTGCCGTTCCCGAAAACTACTTCCCGAACGACGACCCCTCAAAGGTGCCCAATCTTACATGGCGCGCTCACGCCGCCCTGCTGTTTACCAACTGGCTCAACTACTACGTTTATCAGCAGACGCCTTACGACCTTTCGACCCTTACCGCCGTTTCCGGCACGGAGGACAACGCGTAATGAAAACAGAAGATATTATTATAACCACACCGTTTATAAAGCTTGATTCCTTTTTGAAGTTTGCCGGCGCCGCAGATATCGGCAGCCACGCAAAGGAGCTTATACTTGCCGGCGAGGTCAAGGTAAACGGAGAGGTCTGCCTTATGCGGGGCAAAAAACTCTATCCCGGCGACTGCGCCGAGGTTGACGGTAAGTGCTACCGGGTGGCTGTTAATTGAAAATACAGGCCTTCCAAGCTCAGGGACTGCGCAACCTAAACGACACGACGCTTGTCCCTCACGGCAACGTAAACATAATATACGGCGACAACGCCCAGGGCAAAACAAATCTGCTTGAGGGTATGTGGCTTTTTACCGGTCTGCGCAGTTTTCGCGGCGCAAAGGACAACGAAATCATCTCCAAAGACGGACGGTTCTGCAAGCTGGAGCTGGATTTTTTCGCCTCCGGCAGAGAGCAGAAGGCCAAAATGGTGATAAGCGATACAAAAAAAGCTCAGCTTAACGGGGTTGATTTAAAAAGCGCCTCGGCTCTTGCAGGCAGCTTTTGCGCGGTGGTCTTTTCGCCCGTACATCTTGCCCTTATAAAGGACGGCCCCGCCGTGCGCAGAAAATTCATTGATTCCGCCCTGTGTCAGGCAAAGCCCTCCTACGCTGCTCTGCTTACAAAATATTCAAGGGCACTTTCGCAGAGAAACGCCCTTTTGCACGATGCGCGCTTTCACTCTCAGCTTTTTGACATGATAGATATGTGGAACGCCGAGCTGTGCTCTGCGGGCGCTCAGATAATGGCTCTGCGCAGTAAGTATCTGATCAGGCTGGGCGAGCAGGCGCGCGAGATTTACAGCGGCATTTCCGGCGGTAAGGAAACGCTGGATATTTCCTACCTTCCCTCGTTTGAATATGACGAAGCTTCTGTTATTTCCTGCTTTGAGCAGGCTTTGAAAAACTCTCTTTCGGAGGATATGCGCTGCGGCTCTACAACTGTCGGCCCCCACAGGGATAACTTTGAGATACTTGTGGACGGTTTATCGGCGCGAAAATTCGGTTCGCAGGGGCAGCAGCGCTCATGCGTGCTTGCCTTAAAGCTTGCCGAAGCCTCGCTGCTGAGCAAAATCACCGGCGAGCAGCCGGTGGCTCTGCTTGACGACGTTATGAGCGAGCTTGACGCCGGACGGCAGGATTATCTTTTAAACCGCATGACCGACTGGCAGGTTTTTATTACCTGCTGTGACCCGCATCCCATTTTGCGCCTTGCCGGGGGAAGCTGTTTTGAGATGACCGGCGGCGTACTGCAGCAAAGCACTCTACTTTAAATTAAAGGTGGACTTTTTTTGGACAGCGTTTTATGCTCGCAGATAAAAACAGGCGAGCTTTTTGACGGAGAAAATATAAATCTTTTATCCCTTTTTAAGTTTAATCAGAATATCGGTACCGACCTTTACGTAAAGCAGGGAGTTTTTCGAAAAGATCTGCTGACCCAGGGATGCGTTATCGTTTACACCGATATTTATTTTGAACTTTTGGGCAAAACCCTCGGCGATACCCTCACCGCCGTCACCTCCTTTACCGGCCGCAAAGGCATACGCACGGCGCGCAGGCTTTATCTTTTCAATGAACAGGATGAGCCGGTATTGCAGATGGACACCCACAGCGTTTATATGAATTTTGAGACCCGCAGGGTGGCAAAACCGCTTAATGAGCTTTTGTTTGTGCCCGCACGGAATTTTGAGAAAAAACCGTTTTTGAAAATGCCCGAAGGCACTCCCCTTTTCGGCGATATAACGGTCACCGAAGAGTACACCGACGTAAACCTTCACACCAACAATGCAAGCTATGCCGCCTTTATCGACCAAATGCTGACCGAAGAGCAGAAAACCCGTCTTTGCGGCATGGGCATAAAATATGTTAAAGAGTCTCTTTTGGGAGATACTTTGAATATCTACCATAAAAATGAAGAAAACCTGCTCCGCATATGGGGCAAAGATGACGGACATGACTGTTTTGAAAGCTATGTCGCTTTGACTTAAAATAAACTATTATAACACGGAGGAAAAAACTATGAGCACCGGTACTTCTCCCCATCCCAGATTTCACCGTCCGGTAGAATCCTACAACGGAAACGAGCCCTACGTATACCTTGCCTATTCCCACGCATACCGCAGCTATGTGCGCGAGGTTGCCCGTCTTTTATCGGAAAAAGGCGTGCGCGTTTTTACCGACGGCGGCGAGGGCACAATAAACATGCCCGAGCAGTTTTATGAGCGCATCAAAAACTGCAGCGCATTCATACTTGACCTTAACCACAGGTCTGTCGATTCCCAGAGGGTACGCAAGGAGATACGCTGTATCACAAAAAATACACCCGTAATTCTGCTTGAGGGCAAAAAGACCTCTCTTGACCCCGAGCTTTCCCACCTTTTTGTACGAGCCCAGCACCTTAAAATCAAACCCATTCTGTTAAAAAACAAGCGCCATCTGCCCGAATATACCGTTAAAAAACTCCTTCCCCTTCTGCCCAAAGAGGTAAAAGGTTAAAAAGGGCGCTGCTGTTTTTGACAGCGAGAGGAGATTGTTAATTTGGCTAAACCTATGAAGGTTGTGCGCTACCGCCCGGAGGTCACCAACCGCATATACCGCAAGAAGCACCGCATAAAAATGTTTCTTCTGGTGTTCGGAATTATCGCGGGCGTCGCGCTTTTTTCATACAGCCTTATATTTATGATACAGGACGTGCGCCATTTTACCGAGCCCGATCCCGATGACGTCCCTGACCCCACCCCCAAAAAGCCGGCCTATTCCGCTTCGGATACAATTAATATCCTCAATATAGGCGTCAGCTACACCGATGAGCTGGAGTATGTCACCATAGTAGGCTTTTCCCCGGGAAACGAGAGGGTGCGGGTATGCACCTTTTCGGATAAAACCCGCATTGAGGGCATAGCCGGCGGTAAATCTCTGCGCGAGATTTATGCGGACTCCGGTACCGACGGCATAACTGCCGCCATGGAGGATATCGCTAAAATAAAGGTTTTCGGCTACTTTTTGCTCGATTTTTCCGGAACTACAAAGTTTTACGATGTTTTCAACGGCTGCAAGGTCTATCTTGACCAGGATATAACCTATATTACATCGGACAGCGTGATGGGAATTATCGCCGCGAAGGGCGACCGCAGGTTTGTAGGACGCGAGCTTGTACGTCTGTTTTCTTACCGCGGCTGGCAGAACGGCGAATACGACCGCGCCTATTTTATCTCTAAGGCTACCGCCGCGACCGTTAACGAAAACTTAAGCGGAGGAACGGCGGCAAAATACAGTGTATTTTACTCTTCGATGGTCAATAAGGTATCATCCAATATTTCCGCTTCCGACTTTGAAAAGGTCAAAAACCGCATTTTTTATCTTGCACGATGCAACGCCATGGGACAGGGAATCTGCGGTATATACAAAATTGTCCCGCCCGATAAGGGCGGTCAGTCCGAAGATTTTGTCGTAACCGGTGACACCGTTTCGGTTATACGCAGCTTTTTTGCGCAATAGTTTTACATTAAAGGGAGAATAAAAATGATAGACAAACAACGTATAGAAAATGCCGTCAGGGAAATACTCTGCGCCATCGGCGAGGATCCCGAGCGCGAGGGCGTGCTGGAAACTCCCAAAAGGGTGGCAAATATGTACGAAGAAATTTTCGGCGGTATGGGTGACGACCCCAAAAAGCATCTCAAGTTTTTTGACGCCTCCGGTCATGACGACGGCGTTGTAATAGTACGCGATATTCCTCTTTACTCGGTATGCGAGCACCACCTTATCCCCTTTATCGGCAAGGCTCATATCGCTTACATACCAAAGGGCGGCAAAATTATCGGCCTTTCCAAATTTGCCCGCATTGTGGACTGCTTTGCCCGCAGACCGCAGGTGCAGGAGAGACTTACCGCCGAAATCGCGGATTTTATATTTGAAAACCTAAAGCCGCAGGGAGTCGCCGTAGTTATCGAGGCCGAGCATCTTTGCATGACTATGAGAGGCGTGCGTGCGGCCGGAGCCGTCACCATGACCTCCGCTCTTCGCGGCTCAATTCGCACCGACGCGCGCACACGCGCTGAGGTAATGTCGCTTATAAACGGAGAAAAATAATAAAACAGCCAGGATAGTGAAAATAATGAAAAAGTACATTGCACTTCTTTTATCCCTTTGTCTTTTAACTTCGATATGCTGCCTTACATCTTTTTCCGCCGATCTTTCCGATTACTCTGCGCCCACGGCGGGAGTCGCTTCGGCTTTTTGCGACTGTCTGCCGGAAAACGCGGAATACAATCAGGTGATAACCTTTACCGTTGCCACCGATACAAACGCTTCAAAAATAAAAATCTGCCGCGCAGACGGCAGTGTTTACGCCTTTGCCAATATTTTGGCGGGCTTTGAAAATTACAGTGATGCCGGCAATGTTCGAACATGGAATATAGAAAAGCGTGTGGAAATACCCGCTCCGGTAAATCTCAAAATTTACGCCGGCAACTGCGCCTTTGAGTATTCCTCCGTCACTGCCGAGATTTTATCGGATAACATTCCCGAACCCGAAGGTCTTTGGGGTAAAACGGCAGCCGAAATCGTCGGCATGATAAACGCCGGCTGGAATCTCGGCAACACCCTTGATTCCTGGGGAGAGTGGATTGACCTTTACACCGACAGAACGCCCGAGAGATATGAGACCGCGTGGAGCAATCCGGTTACCACCAAGGCTATGATAGGCGGCGTTAAGGCGGGCGGCTTTGACCTTATACGTATTCCCGTAACATGGGCACAGCACATAGACCCCGACGCCTATCAGATTGACCCCGTCTGGATGGCAAGAG
>JAFRVM010000121.1 GCA_017438505.1 Clostridia bacterium
TACGCCTTCATAAAGGGAAAGACGCTGTGCATACCTACGGCATTCTGTTCATACGGCGGTCACGCGCTTGACAAGAAGACGCCGCTATTAAGATCAATGGAGGCTCTTTATCATGAGGCTGTAAGGATACTTATGCTTTTCGGAAACGATACCGCAAAAAGGGTTATATCATCGGTCGGTCCCGAGCAGGAATACTTCCTTATAACAAAAGAGATGTACGACCAGCGTCCTGACCTGCGCTTTACCGGACGCACACTTTTCGGAGCCAAGCCTCCCAAGGGTCAGGAGCTTGACGACCACTATTTCGGAGTAATTAAACCGGGCGTTGCGGAATTTATGGAGGATCTCAATGACGAACTCTGGAAGCTCGGAATACTTGCAAAGACCGAGCATAACGAGGTTGCGCCCGCTCAGCACGAGCTTGCGCCTATATATTCCACCACAAATATCGCCACCGACAGCAACCAGCTTACAATGGAGATTATGCAAAAGGTTGCGGCAAAGCACGGACTTGTCTGCCTGCTGCACGAAAAACCCTTTGCGGGCGTTAACGGCAGCGGCAAGCACAATAACTGGTCGATAGCCACCGACTCGGGTCAAAACCTGCTCTCTCCCGGCGATACACCTTATGAGAACGCACAGTTTTTATTGTTCTTGTGCGCGGTTATCAAGGCGGTGGACGATTATCAGGATTTACTGAGAATTTCTGTCGCAACGGCTGGCAACGACCACAGACTTGGCGCAAACGAGGCGCCTCCCGCTGTTATTTCCATCTTCCTCGGCGATGAGCTGAACGCCGTTCTGCAGGCTATTGAGACCGATACTCCCTATCAGGGCACTAAGAAAACTCAGATGAAGCTGGGCGTTGACGTACTGCCCAAGTTCAACCGCGACACCACCGACCGCAACAGGACTTCGCCCTTTGCCTTTACCGGAAACAAGTTTGAGTTCCGCATGCTCGGCTCGTCAAACAGCATAGCCTGCGCCAACATCATGCTCAACGCCGCCGTTGCCGAGAGTCTGAGAATATACGCAGACCGTCTTGAAAAGGCAAAGGATTTCGAGACCGCCCTGCACGATATGATAAAAAAGACCATTAAGGATCACAAGCGCATTATATTCAACGGAAACGGCTATGACGATTCGTGGATTGCCGAAGCGACCGAAAAGCGCGGACTGCTCAACTACCGCACAACGGCAGACTGCATGCCCCATCTGCTGGACAAAAAGAATGTCGATATGCTTACGTCACTCGGCGTATTTACCGAGGATGAGCTTCGTTCAAGGCGCGACATTATGCTCGAAAACTACTGCAAGAGCGTTCTTATAGAGGCAAACACCATGATAAATATGGTTCACAAGAGAATCGCTCCCGCTATTACCCGCTTTACCGCGGATCTCGCAAAGCAGGCATCGGAAAAGAAGGCCGTTTTCCCCGATCTTGAATGCGGATACGAGTCTGAGCTTATTGTAAAGCTTTCCGCCCTTACAGATAGTATTGCGGTTAGAACTGACGCGCTTGAAGAAGCCGTTATGGGGCTTAGCGATGCGGAAGATATAATTGCCGAGTCGGAGCTTATACGCGATACCGTTCTTCCCAAAATGAGCGAGCTGCGTATTCCGTGTGACAGGGCAGAGCTCTTGACAGCAAAAAGCTACTGGCCCTTCCCGACCTACGGAGATATTCTGTTTAGTGTAAAATAATTCCACCAAAATAAAGCGTTTGAGAAAAGAAAAGTAGTACGGAGTCGCCCGCTTACAGCGAGTATGGGAGGGTGAGAGCCATGCGGCGGGTCTGTACTGAAAAACTTTTCGAGCTGCGATCCGAAAGGAAATAAATATATGTGTTCTATTATGGGTTACTGCGGACGGGCAGACATAAAAACTTTTGAAAAAGGCTTCTGCCGCACGGTCTCAAGAGGACCGGACGACAGCAGAATTATTGATACGGGAAAAGGAATTTTGGGATTTCACCGCCTTTCCATTATGGGGCTCACTCCCTCGGGAATGCAGCCCTTTGAGCTTGACGGCAGCTATGTCGTTTGCAACGGCGAGCTGTACGGCTTTGAAAAAGAGCGCGAGCGTCTTAAAGAAAAAGGCTACTCCTTTAAATCAGACAGCGACTGCGAGATAATCTTGCCGATGTATTTTGAATACGGGACAGATATGTTTTCTATGCTCGATGCGGAATTTGCCTGCATAATTTTTGACGGCAGGACGGACGAATATATTGCCGCCAGAGACCCCATCGGCATTCGCCCTCTTTACTACGGCTATGATGAAAAGGGCGACATTCTGTTTGCAAGCGAAGCAAAAAACCTTGTAGGCCTTGCAGGGAAAATTATGCCCTTTCCGCCAGGACATTATTACAAGGACGGCAAGTTTTTCTGCTACTGCGATATAACAAAGGTGTCGAGCGTCTGCCGTGACAATGTGGAGACGGCCTGCGGCAAAATTTACGAAAAACTGGTTGCGGGAGTAAAAAAGCGCCTTGTGTCCGACGCCAAGGTGGGTTTTCTACTCTCCGGCGGTCTTGATTCCTCACTTGTATGCGCGATAGCCGCAAAGCAGAGCGAAAAGCCGATTGAAACTTTTGCAATTGGCATGAGCGAGGACGCGATAGACTTAAAATATGCAAAGCAGGTTGCCGACTTTATCGGCAGCCATCATACAGAAGTATATATGACCCCCGAGGAGGTAATATCTTCGCTTGAGGACGTAATCTGCCTTCTCGGAACTTATGACATAACAACTATCCGTGCGAGCATGGGAATGTACCTTGTGTGCAAGGCTATCCATGAGCTCACGGATATTCGTGTAATACTGACAGGTGAAATTTCCGATGAGCTTTTCGGCTATAAGTACACCGATTTTGCTCCTTCGGCAGAGGATTTCCAGAAGGAAGCAGAAAAAAGGGTCAGAGAGCTTCATATGTACGATGTTCTGCGTGCCGACAGATGTATTTCGGTCAACTCGCTTGAGGCAAGAGTGCCGTTCGGCGATCTCGACTTTGTAAAATACGTTATGAGTATTGACCCTGCCATAAAAATCAACACCTACGGCAAGGGCAAATATCTGCTTCGCCACGCTTTTGAGGGTAAAGGCTACCTGCCTGACAGCATACTGTGGCGTGAGAAGGCGGCATTCTCCGACGCGGTGGGTCATTCCATGGTGGATTATCTTAAAGAATACGCCGAAAAGCAGTATTCCGACGCGCAGTTTAAAGAAAAAATACAAAAATACAGCCACGCCCGCCCCTTTACCAAGGAGTCGCTTTTATACAGGGAGATTTTTGAAAAATATTACCCGGGACAGGCAGAAATGGTAGTAGATTTCTGGATGCCCAACAAGAGCTGGCAAGGCTGTGACGTTGACGACCCGTCGGCGCGCGTGCTTTCCAACTACGGCGAGAGCGGAAAATAAATACAGTAAAAATCACAGTGCGAAAGAGGTAGTAACATTGGAAAAAATTTTAGTTTTGGATTTCGGCGGTCAGTATAACCAGCTTATAGCCCGCAGAGTGCGCGAGCAGCAGGTTTACGCCGAAATCAAACCGTACGACAGAATCACAACAGCCCAAATCGAAAAAGAGGGTTACAAGGGAATAATCTTTACAGGCGGGCCGAGCAGCGTTTATGACCCCGCCTCTCCGCACTTTGATAACGGTATACTTGAGCTTGGCATTCCCATTCTCGGCATTTGCTACGGCGCTCAGCTTATCGCATACATGACCGGCGGAACGGTAAGCAGCGCGAATAATTCGAGCGAATACGGCAAAACAATTTTAAAAGTCGGCGGGCATACTCTCTTTGGCGATGTGGCCGAAGAGAGCGTCTGCTGGATGAGCCATACCGACTTTATAAGCAAAGCTCCGCAGGGGTTTGAGGTGACAGCAGTTACCGATAAATGCCCCTGCGCGGCTATGTGCAGCGATGAAAAAAAGCTGTACGCGGTACAGTTTCACCCGGAGGTTGCTCATACCGCATACGGCAAACAGATACTACGCAATTTCTTATTTAAAATCTGCGGGTGCAAAGGCGACTGGAACGCCGCCGACTACGCCACCGGAATTATTAATCAATACCGTGAAAAGTACGACGGCAAAAAGGTTCTGCTTGCCCTATCGGGTGGAGTGGATTCCTCTGTTGCCGCCCTTCTTCTGCATAGGGCAATCGGTCAAAACCTTATATGCGTGTTTGTAGACCACGGACTTCTGCGCAAGGACGAGGGCGATTTTGTGGAGGAGACCTTCAAAGAAAAATTCGGAGTCAATTTGATAAGGGTCAACGCCGCAGAACGTTTTCTGCAAAAGCTGGCAGGGGTTACCGAGCCCGAAAAAAAGCGCAAGATAATCGGAGAGGAGTTTATCAGAGTTTTTGAAGAGCAGGCAAAAAAAATAGGTCACGTTCACGCTCTTGCTCAGGGCACTATTTATCCAGATGTAATAGAGAGCGGCAAGGGCGCTTCGGCGGTGATAAAGAGCCACCACAATGTCGGCGGACTTCCCGATGTTATCTCGTTTGATGAGATTATCGAGCCGCTGCGCGATTTCTTCAAGGACGAGGTGCGAAGCGTAGGCACCATGCTAGGACTGCCCGCCGGGCTTGTATGGCGTCAGCCCTTCCCGGGACCGGGGCTTGCGGTGAGAATTATCGGTGAGATCACCAAAGAAAAAATAGAGATTTTACAGAACGCCGATGCTATCTTTCGCGAAGAAATTGATAAAAGTGCTATGGAGCATAAACCCGACCAGTATTTTGCCGTGCTGACCGACTGCCGCTCGGTCGGGGTGATGGGAGACGCCAGAACCTACGGATACACCGCCGCTCTGCGCGCTGTATCCACCGACGATTTTATGACGGCGGAGTGGACGAGGATTCCCTATGATGTTTTGGAGCGTGCAAGCGGCAGAATTACAAATGAGGTGGCCGGAATATCAAGAGTGGTTTATGATATTTCATCCAAACCGCCCGCAACGGTGGAATGGGAATAAAGGAGCGAAGTGGTATGACAAAGTACATTTTTGTTACCGGAGGAGTTGTCTCGGGTCTTGGAAAAGGCATAACGGCGGCGTCTCTCGGTCAGCTTTTAAAGGCGAGGGGTCTCAAGGTCGCCGCGCAGAAGCTCGACCCTTATATCAACGTCGATCCGGGCACTATGAGCCCATACCAGCACGGCGAGGTCTACGTTACGGAGGACGGAGCCGAGACCGATCTCGACCTCGGCCACTACGAGCGCTTCATAGACGAGGATCTCAACAAGTTCTCGAACCTGACGACAGGAAAGGTCTACTGGAACGTGCTCAACAAGGAGCGCCGCGGCGAATACCTCGGCTCGACGGTGCAGGTGATACCGCATATAACCGATGAGATCAA
>JAFRVM010000122.1 GCA_017438505.1 Clostridia bacterium
CATCATTGACAAACCTACATTTTTTTACAAATTTTATTTTACCCGAAAATCCTCCACAAAAGGTAATACGCAAGCAGATGGGCGGGATAAAAAACATAAAAGAAATATTTGAGCTTTAAAAAGCCCTTTTTGCCGTTGTAAAGAATTATCGGCACAGCGGCAAAGCCTGCGAAAATCTGGCGGCAGAACCTCAGCGGAATGTCGATAAAACGGTAGCCATAGGCTCTGAAAAGCGCCTCGGGCGACATTTCTGCTTTTTTTGCCGCCTTTGCGAGAAGCAGCCAGAAGCCCACAAGAGAATGCGCGAGAGTAAGCAGAATAAAGGCAAACAGGGCGATCTCCCTGCGATCGCGCAAAAGATAGAAAATAAGAATCACCGCAACGCCGTACCAGCCGTAATCGGTGCCCAGCAGCTCGGCAGCGACCATGCATACAAAGGCCGTCGATATGCCGAGAATTTTATTTTTGACAGACTCAACAGCCCACATAGCCGCAAAGCCCAGGGCAAGGGTGAAAAACACGTTGAGCGAGCCCTTTTCCAAAACCGTTTTGTCAAAGGCAAGGTTATAGGGGATCTCGGAAATCGCCGCAAAAGCGATAAGGCGCAGAAAATATTTCTCCCTGCTTTTGGTATATCTGAATCCCTCGGTCAGCAGAAAGCAGAAAAGAGGAAAGGCAAGTCTGCCAAAGATGCGGCAGGCAATATACAGCGGCGTGCCGGAATCCAGAAAAACATCTCCGAAGTGGTCGACCGCCATTGAAAGAACGGCAAGAATTTTAAGGTGCGACGCGGTGAGATTAATATATTTTTTCAAATCAGATAGCCTCCGTTGGGACTTATTACCTGTCCGGTTATAAATTTTGCCTTGTCCGAAGCGAGAAACAGCACGGTCTGGGCAATATCCTCGGCTGTGCCTATTACTCCGAGCGGGGTATCCTCGGCAAGAGCTCGCATATCTTCGGTGGAAAGATGGGCGTTCATATCGGTATCAATTACTCCCGGAGCAACGCAGTTTACCGTAATGCCGGAAGGTCCCAGCTCCTTGGCAAGAGCCTTGGTGAGCCCGATAACGGCAGCCTTTGCCGCCGAATAATGTACCTCGCAGGAGGCTCCGGTTATTCCCCACATGGAGGAAATGTTTATTATGCGCCCGCTCTTTTTGTTTATCATTCCGGGCAGGGCAAGCTGACAGCAGTTATATACCCCGTCCACGTTTACGGCGAACATCTCGCGCCAGATCTCGGGGGTGATATCGGAAAAGAGCATCTGTTTTCCGATGCCCGCGTTGTTTACAAGCACGTCGGGCTGACCGAAAATCTCAAACATACGCTGCGCCTGCGCGCGGTCGGAAACATCGGCTTTTATCGCAGTTGCGCAAAGACCCATCGAGTTTATATAATCGGCAAGCTGCCGCGCGGCCTTTTCGCTTTTATTGTAATTTATGGCAACCTCGTACCCGTTTTTGGCAAACAGCAGGGCGGTCGCACTGCCTATGCCGCGGGAAGCGCCGGTAATAATTGCTTTTTTTTGCATATTTTTGCCCTCCAAAACATTTACGGATATAATTTTACATCACTTTTTTATTATAATCAAGCCGTTTTGCGGGGATAATAACACAAAAGGGGGCAGAAAATTGGTACAGATTCGCACCGATATGGCGGCAGAGTGCCGCGAGCTCGCGGGCAGCGGAAAGCTTGAAGGTGTCGCCGAGCAGAGCGAAAATATTGGCGGCATGGAGATTTTAACCATAAAAATATTAAACAGCGAGGGCGAAAGGGCAGTCGGCAAGCCGGAGGGCACTTATATTACAGTAAATATGGATAACTTTTATCCCGATGATGACAAAATAGAAGCTGTCGCCAAAAAGCTGGGCTCTCTTTTGCCCGAGGGCAGCGCACTTGTGGCGGGACTCGGGAATATGGAGATAACCCCCGACAGCATAGGGCCGAGGGCGGCGGCAAGGGTGCTTGCCACACGTCACATAATGGGAACGGCGGCAAAAAACATGGGACTTGACGACTTGCGCACGGTATCGGTAATTGTTCCCGGGGTTTTGGGGCAGACGGGAATGGAGACGGCGGAAATTTTAAAAAGCGCGGCAGAAGCAGCAAAACCCGATTTTATTATCGCAATCGACGCTCTTGCCTCGCGGCACACATCGCGGCTCGGGAGCGCCCTGCAAATGAGCGATAGTGGGATATCCCCCGGCTCGGGAGTGGGCAACCGCAGAGCCGAGCTTTCAAAAAAAACTCTGGGCGTGCCTGTGATATCTCTGGGCGTGCCCACCGTTGTTGACGCCGCCGTGCTTGCATACGATAAAGCCCTCGAAGCGGGCATCTCCCCCGAAAAGGCGGAGGAAATCTGGCGCAAAACCGAGAAAAATACCGTGGTAACGCCCAGAGAAATAGACCTTCTGACGCAGAAAAGCTCCTATCTTTTGGCAATGGCGATCAACTGCGCCCTGCACCCCTGCTATACCCCGGCGGATTTTCGTATTCTTGTGGACTGAAAACCGACATAAAATCCCCCTCGGCTTCATAATAATAAAACCAAGGGGGAATGACAAATGTTTACCATCAGTTTAAAAGCGGGACGTGTTATCAAAAGACTGACTGCGGCCGCCGCAGCGGTCTGCCTTGTTGCTCTCGCGCCTAAAATTATAAAGGGCAGCGGCGGGGTGATTTTAAAGGGGCTCGGAGAGGCGGCAAATCTTTCGACCGCAACGGTCATCCCCTCGGGATCGGGAGGACAGAGTGAAAAGCAGCTTCCCGCAGCGGAAAGCGCCGCCGAAAGTCAGCCGCAGACAGAGGAAACCCCGCAGTCCGAGCAGGGAACATCGGCGGGAACGGCGCAGACAAGCCCGACCACTACCACCACCGCAACCACGACTGCAAAAACCACCGCAACCACAACCGCCCCGGAAAATGCCGAGCAGAAATCCTCGGGCAAAAAGCTGCCCATAAAAGAGGTGCAGATGAAAAACGTCGGCACAAACGGGAGCGGAATATGGGTGCGCAACACAAACTCCAACCACACAATAGACATTTCAAAGGAGTTTGAGCGCAAGCCCGATATAAATATAAAGCTAAAAAGCGATCAGCCGCAGGTGCTCATTGTCCACACCCACACATCGGAGTGCTATCAGGCAAGCGACAGGGGCTATTACTATTCCACCGACCCCAGCCGCACCACCGACAAGAGCAAAAATGTGGTGAGGGTGGCCGACGAGATAGAGAAAAAGCTCGAAAATGCCGGCATAAAGACGGTGCACGTCACCACCTTCCACGATTACCCGAAATATAACGGGGCATATAAGCGCACACTCGAGACGATAAATACATATCTCAAAAAGTACCCCTCAATTCAGGTGGTGCTGGACGTCCACCGTGACTGCATTCAGGCAAAGGACGGCACAAAAACCAAGCCGACCGCCATCATAAACGGTAAAAAGGCGGCGCAGGTAATGATAATTTCCGGCTGCGATGACAGGGGCGACCTTAATTTTCCCGATTGGGAGATGAATATGCGCTTTGCCGTGCGCCTGCAAAAGAGCATGACCGAAAAATATCCGGGGCTTGCGCGCCCTCTGCTTTTTGCGCCCTTCAGATACAATATGCACGCCACCCACGGCTCGCTGCTGCTGGAGTTCGGCACCGACGCCAACACCCTTGACGAGGCTGTATATTCAGCTCAGATGGTGGGAGATTGCCTTGCCGAAGTACTGACCGCCCTTGCGAAAAAATAGAATAAAAAAACATAAAGCCGGCTTATAAAAAGTCGGCTTTATGCTCTGTGGATGGGGAACGATACAAAAAAGGATTAAAGCAAATTTAGGGTGTTAGGATTTCTCTTAACACACTTGTATATTAGCACGTTTTATACATTTTGTCAATACGGTTTTTCCAAAAAAATACAATTTTTCGTGTCTGTATAAGGGTTTTCGCCTTTATTCGACAAATTTCTTCACTTACGGAAGAACATAAAAGCTCTCTTCCTCGGCGGGCTCGACCGATATAGCGTCAAGCGTAAGATAGGTAACATCGTTTTCCTCGTAGGCGCGCAGAACGCCGGTAACGGTCACCCATGTGCCGTCCGCGGGATACTCGCCGTCGTAGATATACTCAAGACCTACGCGCTCGGTGCGGCCCTCGGGGGAGCTGTCCAGCAGAGCCATACGGTAAACGTCGTGATAAGTAACGCCGTTGTATACGTTTGTGCCGCTCACGCCGGTGATTTTAAAGGTCTGGTAAATGTAGCCGTTGGCGTCGTAACCTGTTGCAATGCTGTATATCTGGGGAACAAAGTTCTCCTCGGTTATCTCAAGGTCGACCTTTTTATCCTCCTCGCCTACGGGCAGATCGGGCAGAAGCTGGTTAAAATCAACCTCGGAGGAAGCGGGAGCGCCGCTTTCGGCTGGTGATTGACTATCGGCGGGAGCTGCACTTTCTGCGGGCGCGGTGCTTTCGACCGTGGGCAGAATAACCTCGTCAATTGTATACGATTCGGTGGGGTCAAAGTCGCCCTCGGCGGGTTTTACGCTCTTTTTGCCGCCGGTGGAAAACAATATGGAAATAATTATCGCGGCGGCCAGTATTATCGCCGAAACAAGAACATACTCCGAGCCCTCTCTTTTTGCAATATCCTTTATTTTCTCAAAAAAACTCATAGCTGCGCGCCCTTTCAACTTTTTCTGCTTTTAGTTTAATTTGAAAAGCCCTGCCTGTCAAGGCTTTTTATTTTATTTTGCATATCTGGCAGCATAATTACCGCCGCAAGGCACATCACCATTACGGCGGCGGAGCCGCTGCGGCTGACCGAAGAAAAACTCATCTGTCTTTGCTCCTGCGCGGCGGCGGTGCTGACAATCGGAAAAAAAACAAGCAAAAGCCGCGTAATTAGCGCCGATAAAAGCCCCGCAAGCACTCTGAAGACAAAAAATCTGAGCTTATTGAGTTTGAGCCCTGCGCAAAAGGAGAAAATTTGAAAATGCACGCAAAATCCTCCGAATACAAGCGCAAAGGATGCAAATAACAGTCCCGCCCGGCAGGCGGCGGCACTGCCCGAAGCGGTATCGCACACCGCCGGCAGAAAGGCGGCGGAAATTTCCTTGTTTTTAGTAATCGCATAAAGAACAGAAGAAACCAGCCCCGCAACCCCTGTTTTGCTCAAAATAACCCCGACAACCGAAAAAATAACAACATAGGCGCAGATGTTAAGCATTGCCGAGGCGGACCGCGCAGCGCAGTCGGAGAATACCTCTGCGGAAAAGGAAAGAGGGTTATTTTTTCTTTTCGTTTGAATAAAAAATCTCTCTTTAAACCCTAAAACCGGCGCGCGGCAGGCGAAAATTCCGAGAAGAAGGCAGGACACAGTCTGCGCCGCGAGCAGAATAAAGCCCGCCGCGCCGCTTCCGAAAAAGCACCGCCCTATCGTCTGGATCAAAAAGGCGGGACCGGCGCACACACAAAAGCACATCAGTTTTTCAAACTGCTCCCGCGAGATATTATTTTCGGCGCAAAGCTGCGCCGCCATCTGCGCTCCCGCGGGGTATCCGCCCACTAGCGAGGTTATTATGACCGCTCCCGCGCACCCGGGCAGGCAAAAAACCTTTTCGGTCACCGGGGCGAGAATCTCTCCTGCCGCCTTTGCAAGTCCGCATTTTACAATAAAGAGGGACAAAAACAAAAAGGGAAAAACCGACGGAATAATAGTATCGGCGCACAGAGCGCAGCCCTTTTTTACCGCGCCGAACACCTCCTCTGAATCAAAGGTAAGCACCGCCGCGCTTACCACGCAGAGCATAAGCAAGCAAAAAAACACACTTCTTTTTTTCATATCATTCATCACCGTTTTTATGTATATGCCGCAGGGCGGGCGCATAGTCTTTTATTACTACCGGAAAAGGAGCGCGCATAACGTGAAAAAGAACAAAAATCCTGCCGAAAAGCATTCCCGTCCCTCGGTTTTTGAGCGGCAGATCGAGATAAATATGCTGGGCAGCCGCGAGATTTTTGTCGAAGGCTGCCGGGGCATTATAGATTACCGCCAGGAGGAGATTCTGCTGAGTCTCGGCAAAAGCGTTCTTAAAATAACCGGCGCCGGTCTGAATCTGCGGGGGATGGACGACGAGCGTGTGCACATATGCGGCGATATCCGTTCGGTGGAATTTGACAGGTAGGGGGAGAGGTCTGTGCTGCTTTTACTGCTGAGACTGATTATCGGTTACGTTGAATTTGAGGGCAGAGGGGATTTTCCCGAAAGGTTTATAAACATCACCGGCAGGTCGGGTATTGTGCTTTGGGATCTTGAACGCACCGATGACGGAATAAAGGCGAAAATTACTGCCCGCGGCTATAAAAAGCTTCATCCCGCCGCAAGAAAAACAGGCACATCTCTGAAAATAACAAACCGCCGCGGTCTGCCCTTTGTTTTGAAAAAATACCGCAAAAGGGCGGGGCTTTTGGCAGGAGTCGCCGCTTTTTTTGCCGTGGTTTATTTTTGCTCGGGAGTTATCTGGACGGTGGACGTGGTAAACCACACAACATCGCTGACCGACGAGCAGGTAAGGCAGATAGCCTGCAATGCGGGAGTGTATCCCGGCAGGAGTCTGCGCAGCCTTGACGCCGAGACAGCCAAAATGAACATAATGCTGCTGTGCGACAGGCTGTCGTGGGCGGCGGTAAACACCGGAAGCTGCCGCATAACGGTTGTTGTAAAGGAAAAAGAGCCCGCTCCGGTTATGAGCGAGCTTGAAAATGTATGCAATCTCAAAGCCTTAAAGGACGGTCAGATAATCGCCCTTAACGTGCTCGAGGGGCAGACCTGCGTAAAAATAGGAGATACCGTGGCGGCGGGCGATCTGCTTGCCGGAGGACTTATTGACACCGAAACGACCGGCACCCGCAAGGTGCACGCAAGGGGAATGGTAACCGCGCTTACTCAAAACGTCTTTATTGGCAGGGCGCAGATGCGCGGAGAAAAAAGGGTGCGCACGGGAGAGACCAAAACATTTAAAAGGCTGTACTTTTTCAACAAAATCTTCCCTCTTTATTTCGGCAATACGCCGGGCGGATCGTGCGATACCGAGCAGACCCTCGATTATCTGACCCTTTTCGGCACACGTCTGCCCGTCGGGGTTGAAACAACCGTTTTTTACCCGACCGAACAATTGCCCTATACCCTGACGGCATCCCAGGCTCAGGAGCAGGCGCAGCGGCAGGCCGAGGCGCAGGCGCAGCTTTTTTTGACGGGCACAAAAAACGGCAAGCGTTCGGGCAGGGTTTACATTGAAAACGACACGGTCATATATGAGCTTACGGTAAACTGCGAGGAAAACATAGCCTATGAGGAAAAGGTGGAATTTTTGTAAAAGCGGGGCGGACAAAGTCCGCTTTCGATGTGTTGCATCACAGAACTCTTGGTGGCTATAATAAATCTTAATCGTACAGAAAAAAACGGTCAACATCGAGTGCTGACCGTTTTGGTTTGTTCAGATGTGATAAAATCAGCCTCCCTTGCCCTAAAGGGAGGGGGACCGCGTTAGCGGTGGAGGGATTGTCAGTAAAAATTTAGTAAATAACAATCCCTTAGTCAGCTTCGCTGACAGCTCCCTTTACACAAGGGAGCCTTTTAGAATGCCAAAAGTTGCGTAATGCAACACATGGGAAGCGGACATTGTACGCCTGCCTGTACCTTTTTCGACAGTCTGTGGAATTTTTGTAAATTTTTCTTGTAACAGCGCCCCCATATTGCTATAATAATATAAAGTACGTTTAAAGGGACGGTGAAAAAGGTGGCAGGCAATAAAAATCAAAAACTAAAGCTGCTTTATCTTAACGATATTCTGCAAAAACAGTCGGACGAAGAACACCCGCTTAGCTCCTCCGAGCTTTGCGAAAAGCTTGCCGAGCTCGGCATTTCCGCCGAGCGCAAGTCCATTTATTCCGATATCGACGCTCTGCGCGAATTCGGAGTGGATATCATCCAGACCCGCGTGCCCCGCAGGGGCTATTATGTCGGCAGCCGTGAGTTTGAGCCCGCCGAGATTAGAATGCTTGCCGACGCCGTACAGGCATCGGGATTTATTTCCCCCAAAAAAACCGAGGAGCTGACCGACAAGCTGTACGCTCTTATAAGCGACCACCAGGCGCAGTACCTTAAAAATCAGATTTTTGTAAACACCGGCACAAAGTGCGAAAACAATGAGATTTACTACAACATAGACAAAATACAGACGGCGGTAAACGCCGGCAAGCGCATCCGGTTCAAGTATTTTCACCGCCGCATTATAAACAATCTGCCCACCTACACCCCGGGCAGGGAGTTTACCGTCAGTCCCTACGCCATGATGTGGCACGAGGACAGATACTATCTTATATGCAACTACGCAAAGTACGACAGCCTTAGCCACTTTAGAATCGACCGCATGAAAAAGGTGGAAATTGTTGACGAGAATGTGCGGCATTTTTCCGAGGTTTCCGGCTACACCGATTATTTTGACGTTGCCGATTACGCCGCAAAGGTGTTCAAGATGTTCAGCGGCGGCAAAAACGAGACTATTGAACTGCTCTGCCGCGAGGCGGTGCTTGAAACAATTGTTGACCGGTTCGGGCTAAACGTGCCCTATCTTACGGCCGGCGAGGGATTTTTCCGCGTGATAATAAACGCCGACGTTACCGACGGACTTATATCGTGGCTTGTGGAAATGGGCAACAACGTAGTCGCCCTGTCGCCCCCCTCCATTGTGGAGCTGACGCGCGAGCGAATAGAAAAACTCTGCCAGGCTTATGAAATAAAAAAATAATCAAAATATACAGGAGAGATAAAAATGGCAAAAATTATTGACGGAAAGACAATTTCAAAAGAGGTACGCGAGCAGGTTGCCGCCGAGACAGCCGCCCTTAAAGAAAAAGGCATAGCGCCCGCTCTGGCGGTTATTATCGTGGGCGACGACCCCGCCTCAAGAACATACGTCAACAACAAGAAAAAGGCCTGCGCCGAGATAGGCTTTGTATCGGAGGAATATGCGCTGCCCGCCGAAACAACGCAGGAAGAACTGCTTTCTCTTGTCCAGTGTCTTAACCAGAGGGGAGATATTAACGGAATTTTATGCCAGCTTCCTCTGCCTAAGCATCTTGACGAAAAAGCCGTTATTGATACCATTTCGCCCATAAAGGACGTTGACGCCTTCCACCCCTCCAACGTCGGCAGAATTATGATAGGCGACTATCACTTTTTGCCCTGCACTCCCGCAGGCGTTATGGAGCTTATCGCCCATGAGGGCATCGACGTCTGCGGCAAGGAGTGCGTTGTTGTGGGACGTTCAAATATCGTAGGCAAGCCCATGGGCATGCTTCTTCTGCACAAAAACGGTACGGTCACCATCTGCCATTCCCGCACCAAAAATCTTGCCGAGGTCACCCGCAGAGCCGATATTCTTGTCGCCGCCGTCGGCAAGCCCAAGTTTATAACAGGCGATATGGTAAAGCCCGGCGCGGTGGTTATTGACGTAGGTATGGACAGGGACGAAAACGGCAAGCTGTGCGGCGACGTTGATTTTGCTTCGGTCGAGCCGGTCTGCTCCTACATCACTCCCGTTCCCGGAGGCGTGGG
>JAFRVM010000123.1 GCA_017438505.1 Clostridia bacterium
AAGACTTATGAAGCTCCCCGAAAAAGAGCTTAAAATGCTTGAGCAGGGTACGCTCAGCGCGGGACACGCCAGGGCGCTGCTTTCGATAGAGGACGAGGAAAAACTGCACGAGGCGGCAAAGATCGTTATCGAAAAAAAGCTCTCGGTGCGTGAGACGGAAAAGCTTGTTAAAAAATTCAGCGCAAAAGGATCTGCCGCCGCAAAAAAGCCCGTGACGAGAAATTCGTTTTATGACGAGGTGGAGCTGACGCTGAAAGAATCGCTCGGAAGAAGGATCCGCGTGCTGACCCCGGGCGGAAAGCCCTCCGGCACGATAGAAATATCCTTTTTTGACAAGGATGATCTTGAAAGAATAGCAAAAGTCCTCGGCGGGCTGGAATAAGACGCTTTAAGGCAACACCGCGCAGTTACGGTGTTGCCTTAATTAAAACATCTTGATTATTACTTGGCTTCCCCTTGAGGGTGCGCGATGTCCACCGGACACCGCACTAAATTGTATACAACCTGTATCCATTTTTATACACAGGTTAGGATAGGTTAGGTAAGAGTAAGACTCTTTCGTCAACTCGCGTTGACAACGGCGAGCCGCAAAAGTCCGTTTATTACACAGTTCTCAAAACTATTTACATAAAAGAGAACGAAAAAAGCCTCCCTTACGCAAGGAAGGCTTTTAAAAACTAACCGTAAATGATTGCGGCTAACCCAGCAGATGAGTTATTATCCCATCCAACTGAGAAAGAAATGGAACGGAATCGATCAGAGATTGCAGAGAATGCAGTAATTGATCCAGAATCTCTGCAAATTTTTCGCCGAATAAAACAAGCCGGTCTATAGCTTCGGGACCTAAAGCAGAGCCAAGCACGCCAAGCGGTAATAACGCTATCAACGTCACGATCGAAAGCGGGCCGAACCCTAACAAAACATATAATGTGCCAACTCCGTAAATCAAAATCTGTTCCAGCAAATCAATAATGTTTATCGTCACCTTTCATTTTGCTTTACGATATTATACCAAACTGTCCGCTTCATGTCAAGCAAATGTGCAAAAACGCGGGATTATTATGCAAATACGTTTCAGCCTGCAAGAGCATCGACAATGCCGATGACGGAATATACTATGAACATATGGAAATAGTATATCGGATGTGTGATATTGCATATCCATGCGGTGTGGTAAGCCACCTATGTATCGGTCGTGCCGCATATCTCGCAGGTCGCGGTCTTTGTTCCGAAGGTGAATACTCCTCCGTCATCTTTGTAGACATATTCGCTCCACTGATGCTCATGTTCCGCAGGCTCCTGTACATCCTCGGCAAATGCGCTCAGAGAGAACACGCCGAAAAGAGCAATAAGCATAATAAGCAAAGCAGCCAAAAACTTTTTCGCGGTTTTCATAATGATTTTTCATCTTTGCTTATCTTTTTTCTTTTTCAAGCGCAGGAAGTGCGCTATTTTCAATGAAAAATGATGATTTATAACGCCGCCTATAAGCATTATCGAAACGCAGAAATATATCCAGACAAGGAAAACCGCGGTTGCCGCCAGACTGCCGTAAAAGGAGTTGTAGATATTTCCTCTGTTGTTATATATAGCAAAATAGACAGAGAACAGGGATGTCCCTACGGCGGCAAAAATCGCACCCGGGAGCTGATACCGCCACTTGCGTTTGCCGGACGGCGCAAAGCGGTAAATAAGCGAATAAAACAAGGTTATTACAAGCAGTGCGATAAGATTGTGTCCC
>JAFRVM010000124.1 GCA_017438505.1 Clostridia bacterium
AAGATGCTTGGGCTTTCTTACCTCAAACAGTTCCTCGACACGGGGAAGACCCTGTGTGATATCCTCCGCACTGGCGACGCCGCCGGTATGGAAGGTTCTCATTGTAAGCTGTGTACCGGGCTCGCCGATAGACTGAGCGGCAATAGTACCGATAGCTTCACCTACGGTAACCTCGTTGCCGGTTGCAAGGTTTGCGCCGTAGCACTTTTTGCAGACGCCCATTTTGCTGCAGCAGGTCAGTACAGAACGGATCTTTATACGTTCTGTGCCGTGATCCTCAATGATTTTGGCGTCGTCCTCGTCCATCATCTTGCTGCGGGAAACAAGAACTTCGCCTGTCTTCTCATCAACAAAATCTTCGGCAAGATAACGGCCGACAAGACGATCCTTGAGAGACTCGATAACCTCCTTGCCGTCGCGGATTGCGTAAACCTCAATTCCGTCGTGGGAATCGCAGTCGTCCTCGCGCACTATTACATCCTGCGAAACGTCAACAAGACGGCGGGTAAGGTAACCCGAGTCGGCTGTACGAAGAGCGGTATCGGCAAGACCTTTACGCGCACCACGTGAGGAGATGAAGTATTCAAGAATGTTAAGACCTTCACGGTAGTTGGCTCTGATGGGGATTTCGATCGTACGTCCCGATGTATTGGCAATAAGTCCGCGCATACCTGCGAGCTGACGGATCTGGCTGTCGGAACCGCGGGCACCGGAGTTTGCCATCATATAAATGGGGTTGTAGCGATCCATATTTGCCGAAAGAGCAGCGGATACAGCCTTTGTGGCCTTATCCCAAACGCCGATAACGCGTGTGTAGCGCTCTTCGTTTGTAAGCAGACCTTCCTGATAAAGGGCGGTAACTGCGTCAACGTCCTTTTCGGCCTGAGCGATGATCTCCTTTTTCTGGGGAGGAATGGTAGCGTCGCAGACCGCAACGGTCAGAGCACCCTTTGTGGAATACTTGTAACCCTGACTCTTGATGTTGTCAAGAATTTCGGCTGTTTCAGATGTGCCGTGAACTCTGATGCAGGCGTCGATAATGTTGCCGAGCTGTTTTTTGCCGACAAGGAACTCGACCTCAAGCCGCAGAGCGTCCTCGGGAGTCTCACGGGGAACAAATCCGAGATCCTGGGGAATGGGGCGGTTGAAGATGATCTTGCCCATTGTGGTATCTATCATACCGGTTACGGGCTTGCCGTTAAAGTTTACGGTACGTCTCACTTTTATTTTGGAATGAAGCGAGATAACGCCGGTATCGTAGGACATTGTAACCTCGTAAAAATCACGGAATACCTTGCCTTCGACCAGCTCGCCGTCCTTATCGAGTGTAAGGTAGTAGGAGCCGAGAACCATATCCTGCGTAGGAACAACAACAGGACGTCCGTCGGAGGGCTTTAAGAGGTTTCCGGAGGCGAGCATAAGCAGTCTTGCCTCTGCCTGAGCCTCGGCGGAAAGGGGAACGTGAACAGCCATCTGGTCGCCGTCGAAGTCGGCGTTAAAAGCGGTACAAACCAGAGGATGAAGCTTAATGGCTCTGCCCTCGACCAGTATTGGCTCAAATGCCTGGATACCGAGTCGGTGAAGGGTAGGAGCACGGTTGAGCATTACGGGGTGACCCTTGATAACAATTTCAAGAGCGTCCCAAACCTCGGGTTTGGCTCTGTCAACCATCTTTTTGGCTGCCTTTATGTTGTTAGCCTGACCTGTCTCTGTAAGGCGCTTCATAACAAAGGGCTTAAAGAGCTCAAGAGCCATCTCTTTGGGCAGGCCGCACTGATACATTTTAAGTTCGGGACCTACAACGATAACCGAACGTCCGGAGTAGTCAACACGCTTACCGAGAAGGTTCTGACGGAAACGACCCTGCTTACCCTTGAGCATATCGGAGATAGACTTTAAGGGACGGTTATTGGGGCCTGTAACAGGACGTCCGCGTCTGCCGTTGTCGATAAGAGCGTCAACAGCTTCCTGAAGCATTCTTTTTTCGTTGCGGATGATTATCTCGGGCGCACCGAGCTCAAGAAGCTTTTTAAGACGGTTGTTGCGATTTATAACGCGGCGGTAAAGGTCGTTAAGGTCGCTTGTGGCGAAACGACCGCCGTCGAGCTGAACCATGGGACGGATATCGGGCGGGATAACCGGGATAACGTCCAGAATCATATGCTCGGGCTTGTTTCCGGAGAGCAGAAATGCCTCAACAACGTCGAGACGCTTTAAAAGACGGACTCTCTTCTGACCGCCTGCGGTCTCAAGCTCTTCTTTGAGCTGTGCCGAGAGCTCTTCAAGGTCGATTTCGGCGAGAAGCTTTTTGATGGCTTCGGCGCCCATCTCGGCGGTAAAGTCGTCCTCATACATTTCCTTGAGCTCTTTGTAATCGCTCTCGGTCAGAATGTCGTACTTTTTGATTCTTGTAACCATGCCGGGGTCGGTGACAATGTAGTTTGCAAAATAGAGCACCTTTTCCAGCTTGCGGGGAGAGATATCCAGCATAAAGCCCATACGGGAGGGGATACCCTTAAAATACCAGATATGGGATACGGGAGCGGCAAGTCCGATATGACCCATACGCTCGCGGCGTACCTTGGAGCGGGTGACCTCAACGCCGCAGCGTTCGCATATCTTGCCCTTGTAGCGTATTCTCTTATAGCGTCCGCAGTGACATTCCCAGTCCTTCTGCGGTCCGAAGATACGCTCGCAGAAAAGTCCGCCTGCTTCGGGCTTTTGGGTGCGGTAGTTGATTGTTTCGGGCTTTGTTACTTCGCCGTATGACCAGCTTCGTATCTGTTCGGGAGAGGCAAGGCCGATTTTAATAGAGTCGAGAAGATTAAATTCCATTTGTTTGCCTCCTTAAATTAAAGTTCGTCGGAGCCGAGATCGTCAGAGTCGCCGAAAAGGTCGTCGTCATAATCGTCAGCGTCCATATCCGCATCTTCGCCGTCGTCGGTATCGAAAATGCTTTCCGATTCCATATCCATGGAATAACCGTCTCTCTCGCCGTCGTCTACGGTTCTCATATCGGAACCGAGATCTTCGGGAGGTGTGGTCATATCGTCATCGTCGTCGAAGGACTGGCTCAGGTCGATCTCGTTCTTATCCTTGTCAAGAACCTTGACGTCAAGAGCGAGAGCCTGGAGTTCCTTGATAAGTACGCGGAAAGATTCGGGAATACCCGAATTGGGAATATTTTTACCCTTTACGATGGCCTCATAGGTCTTAACACGTCCTACAACGTCGTCCGACTTGACGGTAAGGATCTCCTGAAGTGTGTAGGCTGCGCCGTAAGCCTCAAGAGCCCAAACCTCCATCTCACCGAAACGCTGGCCGCCGAACTGAGCTTTACCGCCCAGAGGCTGCTGCGTGATAAGAGAGTAAGGACCGGTGGAACGTGCGTGGATTTTATCGTCAACAAGGTGATGGAGCTTTAAGAAGTACATATATCCGACGGTTACGGGGTTGTCGAAACGCTCGCCGGTTCTGCCGTCGTAGAGCCAGGTCTTACCTGTAGGCTCAAGACCTGCTTCGTCGAACAGCTCCCAAATATCCTGCTCGTGAGCGCCGTCGAATACCGGGGTCATAACCTTGTAACCCAGCTCGGAAGCGGCTCTGCCGAGGTGAACCTCAAGAACCTGTCCGATGTTCATTCGGGAAGGAACGCCCAGAGGGTTAAGAACTATGTCAAGCGGTCTGCCGTTGGCCAGGAAGGGCATATCCTCAACGGGGAGAACTCTGGATACAACGCCCTTGTTGCCGTGACGTCCGGCCATCTTGTCGCCGACAGAGATTTTTCTCTTCTGGGCAACGTAGCAGCGAACTACCTTGTTTACGCCGGGGCTCAGCTCGTCGCTGTTCTGGCGGGTAAATATCTTAACGTCAACAACAATACCGTATGCGCCGTGAGGCAGCTTGAGGGAGGTATCTCTAACCTCGCGTGCCTTCTCGCCGAAAATTGCGCGCAGCAGCTTTTCCTCGGCTGTAAGCTCGGTCTCGCCCTTGGGAGTGACCTTACCTACAAGGATATCGCCTGCGTGAACCTCAGCGCCTATACGGATAATACCCTCGCCGTCGAGGTTGCGCAGAGCGTCCTCACCGACGTTGGGAATATCTCTTGTAATCTCTTCGGGGCCGAGCTTGGTATCGCGGGATTCAAGCTCGTACTCCTCGATATGAACGGAAGTAAATACGTCGTCGCGGACGATTTTTTCGTTAAGAAGAACGGCGTCCTCGTAGTTGTAGCCTTCCCATGACATAAAGCCGATAAGAACGTTCTTTCCGAGGGCGATCTCGCCGTTATCGGTAGCGGGACCGTCGGCAATGACCTCGCCCTTTTCAACATGCTGATGTTTGTCTACAACGGGAATCTGGTTGATACATGTACCCTGGTTGGAGCGCATAAACTTGGTTACGGGGTAGGTGATCTCTTCCTCGGTGCCGTCGGTAACAATGCGGATCTCATCGGCGGAAACGTAGGAAACCGTACCTGCCTTTTTGGCAAGGATACAAACGCCCGAGTCAACGCCCACCTTGTATTCCATACCGGTTCCTACGATAGGAGCCTCGGTACGAAGCAGGGGAACAGCCTGACGCTGCATGTTGGAGCCCATGAGGGCGCGGTTTGCGTCGTCGTTCTCAAGGAAGGGGATCATAGCGGTAGCGACAGACACAACCATCTTGGGCGAAACGTCCATATAATCGACGTTCTCGCGGGGGATCTCAACAAATTCGTCTCTGAATCTGCCTATAACGC
Organism: Clostridia bacterium; assembly: GCA_017438505.1. GTDB lineage: Bacteria > Bacillota > Clostridia > Oscillospirales > Acutalibacteraceae > RGIG2835. The sequence continues at coordinate 4,745 of JAFRVM010000124.1, forward strand.
GGGGGTTTACAAAGAAACCGTTTTCGTCCAGAGGCTCGTTTGCCTGTGCGACTATGTAATCGTCCTCAACGTCGGCGGTCATATACTCAACCTCGTCGGTTACCTGACCCGTTCCGCGGATAACCTTGCGGAAGGGAGCTTCAACAAAGCCGTAGCTGTTAATGCGGGCGTAGGTGGCGAGATAGGAGATAAGTCCGATGTTAGGACCTTCGGGAGTCTCGATAGGACACATGCGTCCGTAGTGGGAATAGTGAACGTCACGAACCTCAAATCCGGCGCGGTCACGGGTAAGACCGCCGGGGCCGAGTGCCGAAAGACGTCTTTTGTGTGTAAGCTCTGCAAGGGGGTTGTTCTGATCCATAAACTGGGAAAGGGGAGAAGAGCCGAAGAACTCTTTGATTGCCGCGTTGACCGGGCGGGAGTTGACAAGACCGGTAGGAGTGACAACATCGAGATCCTGGCCGAGCTGATTCATCTTCTCGCGTACAACCCTTTCAAGACGTGTAAAGCCGATGCGGAACTGGTTCTGCAGCAGTTCTCCGACCGAACGGATGCGGCGGTTGCCCAAATGGTCGATATCGTCTACTGTACCGATATCGCAGTTAAGACAGTGCATGTAGTTGATGGAAGCAAAAATGTCGTCGCGTGTGATGTGGCGGGGAATAAGATCGGCAATTCTCGCTTTGATGGTCTCCTTGAGGGTCTCATCATCCTCGCCCTGTTCGAGAATTTCCATAAGTACGGGAACGCTTACCATTTCGTTTATGCCGCACTCTGCTTTGGCGTCGAATGAAACATAGGGGGCAATGTCAACCATACGGTTGGAAAGAATTTTAACCTCTCTGCCGTCCTCAAGGGCAACGTAAGCCTCATAAACGCCGGCGGCGTCTATCTCGGCGGCCTTTGCCTTTGTTACGACCTCGCCTGCGTCGGCAATAATCTCACCGGTAAAGGGGCTTGCAAGGGGACGGGAGAGCTGCTTGCCGACAAGTCTTGCGCCGCAGGCAAGCTTCTTGTTGTATTTATATCTGCCTACCTTGGAGATATCATATCTTCTGGGCTCAAAGAATAAGCTTTCAACGTATGCCTTTGCGCTTTCAACCGAAGGGGGCTGCTCGCCGGGACGGAGCTTTTTATAAACCTCAAGCAGAGCCTCTTCAACGTTCTGGCTGGTGTCCTTCTGCAGTGTTGCCATAAGGAACTCATCCTGACCGAAAACGTCAAGTATCTCAGCGTTTGTGCCGAGACCTAACGAACGGATGAAGGTAGTAACAGGCAGCTTGCGGTTTTTGTCTATGCGGACGTTGAAAACATCGTTTGAATCGTTTTCGTACTCGAGCCATGCTCCGCGGTTGGGGATGATGGTGGCGCTGAAAAGTTTTTTACCCGATTTTACATCGTGGTCTACCATGTAGTAGCAACCGGGGGAGCGCACCAACTGGGAAACGATAACACGCTCCGCGCCGTTGATAACAAAGGTGCCGGTCTCGGTCATAAGGGGAAAATCTCCCATATAGACCTCGGAATCCTTCATCTCTCCGGTAGCCTTGTTGATAAGTCTCGCGGTAACGCGCAGTGCGGTGGCGTATGTTGCGTCACGCTCTTTGCACTCGCGCACGCTGTACTTAGGTGTGTCGTCCAGGTGGTAATCGAGAAAATCGAGCTGAAGATTTCCGGAATGGTCGGTTATTCCCGAAACGTCCTCAAAGACCTCGGGAAGTCCCTCCTTTAAAAACCATTCGTAGGAGTTTTTCTGGACCTCGATAAAGTTGGGCATTTCCAAAACGTCTTTGATTTTGGAAAAGCTCATTCGTGTGGTTTTGCCGAGCCGGACAGGATTCATTTTTGCCATAGGCACACTCAACTCCATCTTTAAATTTTGAACTTACAAAAAATGACGAAAAACTTTGTGCACTTTACACAATAGAATTTTTGTCCCAAACCTATTGCATTATTGTGCAGTTTGTAGTATAAAAGTATTAGAGGGAAGTTTGTAAACACCCTAAAAATAGGTATACTTTCCCCTAAGTCATGGATATTAATTCTATCATTTGTGAAACGGTAAAGTCAAGAGTAATTTGTCCGTTTCACTATTTTTTTACATTCATTTAATAATATGTTAACAATTTGCCTGCGCGCTGATTTTGAGGTGTAAAAATAATGACGGTGTTTAAAAATAAAGATCTGTCCGCAATTCTGACCGCTGCTTTTCTGCTGCTGTTTTCCTTTTCTTTTTCGGTAATAGGAGCGGGCGTGCTTTTCAACCGAAGCTGGTACAACTACACAACCCTTATGCTGATTGCTTATATAGTTTTTTTTATTACGGTTATCTGCCTTTTCAATAAATTCGTCATCGAAAAGTCGGGGAAAAAGCTAAGTGCCGCTTATCCGTATATTCTTGCGGCGTTCTGCGTATTTTTGTTTTTTATGCAGCTTGTCTTTGCAGGCTCTCTGCGCTTTGAGCCCATTTACGATATGGAAGCGGTATACAAAGGGGCGGCTTTGTGGGCAAACGGCGGGAATTTTACCGCCTATCGCTCCGACACCTGCTACGCCGATTACTTTTACATATTCCCCAATAACCTCGGTGAGCTCACATTCCTGACGGTTATCTTCAAAATCTGCAATCTGTTTAAAATTACCGATTACTTTTTTGCCGCCTCGGCCGTCAATTCCGCTATGCTGTGCGCCGCGCTTGCCGTGACATCACTTGTGTGCAAAAAGCTTTTTGGCGTAAAAAAGGCGGTTTTGGCGCTCTTTATGTTCCTTATTTTCCCGCCCTTTTATTTTTGCGGGGCGGTGTTTTACACCGACTTTTTAACCGTTCTTTTCCCTGTTCTGGCCTTTTATCTTTTCCTTATAGGCAAAGATAAAGAAAATCCAAAGAAAAAGGTTTTGTTTTTCTGCCTTTCGGCGCTTGCGGCAGCACTGGGAATTCTGATGAAATTTACCGTAATTATTGTGCTTATTGCCATAGCGGTTGCCCTTCTTCTTACAAAACAGTGGAAAAACGTGCTCGTTTTTTCAGTCTGTTCGCTTGTTATTGTCGGCGCTGCAAATGTCTGCTTTAACGCATTTATATACTCGAAATATCTCGATAAAGAGAAAGCAGCCGAGCTTAACACCCCTTACTCCCACTGGATCATGATGGGGCTTGCAAATGACGGCGACTACGAGAGCGAGGACTTTTGGAACACCCGTTCATATACCTCCCAGCAGGAGCGCAAGGCGGCGATAAAGACCGAAACCAAGGCAAGGCTGAAAAAATTGGGAGTTTCGGGGCTGTGCTCGCTTGCCCTTGAAAAATCGGTGCGCTGTTTTGGCGACGGCACCTGCAATTTGACCGATTTTTTGGACGATAACCCTAAAAATCCTAATGGATTTTTGTATAAATATCTGGTTGCTTCGGGAGCGCACCACTACACCTACCGCCATATCTGCGCCGGAATATATCTCTCGTTTTTTGTCTTTATGCTTTTCGCCGCTTTCGGAGAGCTTTTGGGCAGAAAAAAAGAGCGGAAAATTCTTATTCCACTCCTGTGTATATTCGGGATAATGCTGTTTTTGCTCATCTGGGAGGTAAACAGCCGCTATACCGTAAACTTTTTGCCCATGATGTTTATATGTGCCTGCGCGGGCATTGACTATTTTGTTCTGGCCGTCAAAAGGGCATGGCAGAGAATTATTTAGCGTAGGCGTCAACAATGTTCATCATAATCCCGCCGGGGGTGATGTCAATTATACCGTAGCTGGGATAGTAGCTCGCGCCGAGCGAGCCGGGATTCATTATATACAGCCCGTCAATATAGTCTGTAAACGCCTCGTGGGTGTGGCCGTAAAGCAGAATATCCGCGCCGGCCTCTCTTGCGGCGTAAACGGCGTTTGCGTTGCCGAATTTAACATTTTTTGTGTGACCGTGGAGCATAAAGATTTTTTTGCCCTCCACGGTCATTGTTCTTGTATCGGGCAAAGCGCTCGCGTAGTCGCAGTTGCCCGCCACGCAGACAAAGCTTTTGCGGTAAAATTCACGCGCCACATAATCCACATCGTCCACGCCGTCCCCAAGGTGCAGAACAAGCTGCGCTTCCGGCTGAGCTTTTACCGCCCTGCGCAGCATGCTCTCATTGCGGTGAGTATCCGAGACCACCAAAATCCTCAAAATCAATCACTCCCACCAAATTTTTATCATATATATAATAGTACAAAAATAAACTTTTGTACAGAGGGGTGATAAATTTTGGATAACGATATTTATAAATCCATCGGCTCTGCCGCGGGGGTAGACCAAAAAACGGTAGAACAGCTCAAACATAATCCCAAGGTGGATAACCTGCTGGGCAGGCTCTCGCAGCAGGATAAAGAGAAGCTGCTTGCCACCCTGAGCGATAAAGAAGCGACAAAAAAACTGCTGCAGTCACCGCAGGCACAGAAGATTTTGGCTATGCTGAAGGGGGGCGGGCAGAACGGATGAGCTAAACGATATGCTTTCGGCAGTACTGAGCGACCCGGAAGCGATGGAGCAGCTGAAAAACACTGCCGCGCAGCTTTTCGGTGAGAAAAAAGAACAGCCCGCGCCGCAGCCTGCGCAAAGCCTTGATATGGGCGGCGATCTGCTCACGGTAATAGGCAAAATAGCCCCTATCTTGCGCGGAATGCAGGATGACGACGCCACAAGACTTTTGCGCGCGCTTGAGCCTTTTTTGAGCGACGAGCGCAAGCAACGGGCGAAAGAAGCCGAAAAAATAATGCAGATAATAAAGATTTTGCCCGCCTTAAAGGGTCAGAATATTATTTAGGGGGGCGGCGCAGTGAACAACAGCGGATATTCGGCGGCGGATATTTACGCCATGCAAAAGGAAGCCGAGCAGAGGGTTTTTGAGATGCAGCGAAGAGCGCGGCAGACCCTCGACGAGCGGGAGACCGAGGAAAACCCGCCAAACCCTGCCGAGCGAAAATCGGATTCGCCCCTTGAAGGTTTGCTGGAGATGATAGGAACGGACAGGGAAAAAGCGCTTATAGTCGCCCTTATCGCCCTGCTTATGAAGGAACATTCGGGCGAGCCGATAATCGCCGCGCTTATCTATTTACTCGGCAATTAGCCCACTGTCGTGGGGGACATGTGTTGCATTACGGGACTTTTGAGCACAGCGGTAAATATTAATCGTACGAAAGAAAAACGGGCGTGCGCATAGCACGTCCGTTTTGGTTTATTCTGTGGCGGTAATTTCAGAGTTTTTCGTCTTTTTCAATAGAACCACGTCCCACAAAAAAAGCAAAATCATTAAAGCGTCAAGGGCGGCACAATATAAATGATGATACTGCGGATCCTGATATATTTTATTACCTATAAGATTGAAAAAGTAAAGAATGCTGATAATAATATCAAACACACATACAATACCGATAAAAGCATATAAATACAGTTTGAATTTAGCACTCGGTTTAACAAATATTATTGATACCATGGCTATAAAAATCAGCAATGCAAAGGCAAAAAACATCAAACAAAACATGTTTTCACCCAAAGCAGCATAACCTAAAGCACTGAAAAATGTATTATTAAGAGCATGAAAACCG
>JAFRVM010000125.1 GCA_017438505.1 Clostridia bacterium
CCGACGACGGCCGATATGTCGCTCTGCTGCCCAAGGACGGCGCAGAGGAGGAAATGGGCACATACTACATCTTTGAGGTCATCGAAGAGGACGGCGAGGAACAGCTTGCCGAGGTCGAGGACGACGATCTGCTCGATTCTCTTGCCGAGATTTTTGAAGAGCGCTTTGACTCCATTTTTGACGACGGCGAAGAGTATGACGAGGACGAGGAAGAATAACGAAAAATTTTGTCGGTAAAATTATTGGCAAAATGCTTTTGTATGTGATATAATATAAACGTAAAGAGAAAAGTCTCCTGCCGGGTTCGCGGACTGCGCTTTTATAACCCTACACTTTATTTAAAGGGAGCTTTACTCCGACGGACTATTGCAGACCTCCCGGGCAAGCCTGTGAGCTTGCTTGGACGAAGGGAGCGTGAAAACGCCGGGTGGGCACCCACCTGCTTTTTGGTAGCAGGTTATCCAAAGCGCGATACGGCCGGGTGGGGTCGATTAAATCAAATAGCCGCAGAGTATGTTTTAAACATTACTTTGCGGCTTTTATCATATATTGCACTCCTTTTCTCATATAATCGGCAGAGAAGAGGTGAGAGCATTGGAGAAATTTGCAAACCTTGTTGAAAGAATTAACGGACATATCGGAGGTTTTTTATGGGGGCCGCCCATGCTGGCGCTCTTTCTTTTGTGCGGACTTTATTTTTCCGTAAAAACGGGTTTTTTTCAGATTACAGGGTTTGGTTTCTGGTTTAAAAACACCCTGGGCTCGCTCTTTAAGAAAAAGGAGGGCGGACAGGGCAGCATAACCCAGTGGCAGGCGTTTTCCACTGCTCTTGCGGGAACGCTGGGCACGGGCAACATAATTGGTGTGGCAACGGCGATATCTCTGGGCGGAGCGGGAGCGGTCTTCTGGATGCTTGTCTCGGCAGTGCTCGGAATGATGACCGCCTTTGCCGAGCGCACTTTCGGCATAATTTACCGGGAAAGGGACAAAAACGGCGATTTTGCGGGCGGCCCAATGCATTACATCGAAAAGGGTCTGGGCAGCCGCCCTCTGGCATTGATTTACGCCGCGCTGTGCGTGGGAGCGTCGTTCGGAATGGGGTGTGCCGCGCAGTCCAACGCCGCCGCGGTCGCCCTGCGACAGAGCTTCAACGTGCCGCCGCTAATTACGGGAATCGCCACCGCCGCCGCTGCCGGGATAATTCTTTTAGGCGGAATAAAAAGGGTGGGAAGGGTAAACGAGATACTTATGCCTGCTATCTCCCTTTTTTATATTGCCGGCTGTCTTGCAATAATGATCATCAACAGGCAAAATCTGTCCTTTGCGGTCAAAAGCATATTTGCCGGAGCTTTCAGCTTTAAATCGGCGGGAGCGGGTACGGGAGGGTTTGTGATCTCCCGGGCTATAAAATACGGAATTGCGCGCGGGGTTTTCTCAAACGAGGCGGGACTTGGTGCTTCGGTCATAGCCCACAGCACGGCGCAGGTAAAACACCCCGCCGAGCAGGGAATGTGGGGGATATGTGAGGTTTTCCTTGATACGGTGGTCATATGCACTCTTACCGCCCTTGCGGTTCTCAGCACGCCGGGTATTCTGCGGTGCAAAGACGGCGAAATTCTGACCCTTACTGCCTTTAATCAGGCGCTCGGCAGCTTCGGGGAGGGATTTCTTTCCGTTTCGATAACCCTTTTTGCCGTGGCGTCGGTGGTCGGCTGGTCGTTTTACGGCGAGCGGGCGTACAAATACATTTGCGGCGGCTCCGCGGGGTACAGAGCGGTTTTTCTTGCTGTTACGGTACTTGGAGCGGTTATGAGCTTAAAGCTCGTGTGGGAGCTCTCGGACACCCTTAACGGGCTTATGGCTGTTCCGAACCTCATCGCCGTGTTTATTCTTTTCAAAAGGCACCCCGTAACAAAAAGCGATATTTTAAGGATTGAAACGTAATTACACGGTAAAATTATTCAGCTGATTTTGTTTACAAAACATTGAATGAGTTTTTGTGCAATATTGACATTTACAAAGGCAATAAAATTGTTGTAAAATATAATAAAAAGTCACGCGCTTAATTTTAAAAGAAAGGAAAGATTTACGATGAAAAAGATATTAGCTTTGGTTTTATGTCTGATAATGTTAACGCTTTCCTCCTGCCAAACGGCTAAAAAGCCCGAACAGACCGCCGAGAGCGGCGAATCGCAGGCAGTAGAAAGCGTGACCGCTTCCGACCCCGAAGAAGCAATATATGCCCGGCTTGCCCGGCTTACAAAAGAGGACGGCACTGGCGAGATAAGTCTTGATATGGGCGCGCAGGAAATTGTTGAGGTTTTGAATAAATACGGAATAGAATATAACGACTTTCGCCCTGATGATGACGAACAGGGAGGTTTTGTCGGTGTAGCAGACAACAGGTATTTCTCCAATAATATTGACGGCTGGGGCACTTTTGCACTCATGCAGTCGTATAAGGGGTTAAAGTATGGAGATACAGTCGAAAAGGTATTAGAGCTTTACGGAAAACCCGATGAGATAATGGAAACCTCACAGTATGAAACATACGTTTATGTTTATCCTCAAAGGACAGTTGACGCAGGCGGATATACCGTAGAAATCTCTTTTGATGTCTTGATCAATGAAGATATAGTTAAAGGTATGTATATTCAAAGAGATTAAATGCATGGCAGATATAACAGACAAGAGGCAGGAAAAGAATTCCTGCCTCATTTTTATGTTTATACGGTTTTAGCGGGCTTGGGGCTGAGCATATACCAAAGGGTGTAAACCGCTATAATCAGCACGCCGATATTTATAAGAGTGAGAAATTTAAAATTGATGTTGTCGCTCATAAGCAGAAAATCGGAGTACGAGCGGAAGGAAACATAAAAACAGCAGAGCGGGATATACCACAGTTTACGGTTTATAAAGGGAATGACGATGCAGAAAACGTCTACAAGGAAAAAGTACCTCTCGTGCATACAGGGCAGAAGAAGGGGAAGTCCGAGCGCGAAAACAAACGCAGCAAAAAGCAGAGAGCCAGTACCCAGCGTTTCTCTGTTTTTGAAAAGGAAAAACAAAAATACCGCAGCCGCGCACCCTGAAAGAATAATACCCGCCGTCTTGAAGGAATTGTAATCGACGTCGTGCACAAACTGATAGATGCTCGGGGCGTTGATAAGCAGCACGGGGTATTCCGCCGCCTGATGCAGATATACCGTAAGCGCTTCGATAATCGGCTTGCCCGCGATGACCGCGGGAACAAGCAGGGCAAGATATACCGCGGGAATCCACAATAGATGCTTTATCTTTAATTTTTTTACAAATAAAAATACCAAAATCATCGGCGCGGCAAATATCGCCTGTAATTTAAAGGAGATGGCAAGACCGAAAAAGAGAGCCGAAAGATTTGGTCTGCCTGAAAGGGCGTAGTTGACAAAACCTGCGGCAAACGCGCCGTAAATCATATCGCACTGGCACCAGTAGGCGCCGTCTAAAATGAAGGTCGGCACTAACAGCACACCGCAGAACACAAGGTATTTTGTTCTTAAATCGTTTTTAACCAGCCCGACAAGCTGCATTATGAAGTATGCAAGTACAAATTCAAACGCAACCGATACCGTTTTGGTTATATACATAGCGAGATGCTCGGGTACAAGCTTTGCTATTGCCTCTAAAAAGTACAGATAGGGCATATTGTAGTCGCTGACATTCAGGGCAAGACCGCCCAGACCTTTTTGCTCGCGCATGGCGTCTGTCCAGATATCGAGATATACCGCGTAGTCGGTGGAAACGTGATCCATAAGCGCAAGGCGTATGCACATGGCAATCGTGACCGCGCTGCCGATGAAAAACACGGCGACAGGGTCGCATAGCTTTTTGCGCACGGTGAAATAAATTGGTACGCAGGCAGTCATAACGGCGTAAAGGGCGCATATAAACACCGCTTTATATGCCGAATCCACGCGCTCCATACCGGGAATGCAAAAAAACATAAAGGCGGTAAAGCTGAGCGGGAAAAACAGCGCAGATACGGTCTGACAGATGTTTTTTTTCGGCATATCAGTCCCTCGCTTTTTTCTCGTTTATCTGCCGCACAAGGTCGAATACGCAGAAAATATTTATGGCGATAAAGATAATCGCAAGCACGCGCATATCAATGTTGGCAAGCTGCTCGGCGGCGGCCTCCTGCTGACCGATATCGGTTATTTTTTTGAGGTCTTCAATATATTCCGTCTTGCCTAAAAATACCGTGTAGGAGCGAAAAGACCCGTAGATTATTCCGGCGGGGACAAACCAGCGTTTTCTGTTATAGAGGAAAACGAGAAGGGAAAGTGCGTCCGCCATAAAGAAGTACCGCTCATGCATTTTGGGCAGAAGCATGGGGATTGTCAGGGCAAACAGAAAAGCAATCTGAATATAGAGTGAAGTGTCAAGATACTTTTTGTTTTTGTAAATGTAATAGAGCAGTGCGGCGGCCGCCGTTCCCGCAAGAACTATGCCTGCCGAAACAAAGCTTTTAAAGTCGGGGTTTTCAAAGAGCTGATATATATTGGGGGCGTGGATTTCAAGGAAGGGGTAGCTTTTTGCTTGGAGGTAGTAGACCGAAATTGTGTCCATAAAGGGCTTGCCGGCGAGCAGAGCGGGTACAAGCAGTAAAAAGAATACCGCCGGGAACCACAAAAGGTCACGCCATTTGATTTTTTTGTCGAACAGGAAAACAATAAGCAGCGGCATAATAAATATTGTCTGCAATTTAAAGGAAAAAGCAATCGACAGCATTATTACCGCAA
>JAFRVM010000126.1 GCA_017438505.1 Clostridia bacterium
CCTGAATATCAAAACAGACGCCATAGGTGAAGATGTAACCGCAAAAAAAGAATAGCGCAAATGTACTGCCCTCCGAATTTACGGAGGGCTTTGTGCTTTTTGTATTATTTAATTGACAAAAGGACTGAAAAATTATATAATAAATAAAAAAGTGGAAAGGAAAAGGTTTATGAAAAAACGGATACTTTGCATTGTAACAATTATTTCCGTTCTATTGACATTTTTTAGTTTTACCTCGTTTGCCGCGGCAAACGGAGTCGGGTATTACAGAACTACCACAGCGGTCAATCTGCGCGGCGGAGCGGGAACGTCCTACTCGAAACTGACAACAGTACCAAAAGGAGTTACCGTCAATGTGACGCAAATTTCCGGTGTTTGGGGATACACCACATACGATGGAAAAACAGGCTGGCTCAGTCTTGACTACGCCACAAAGACCGACGGCCCTGCCGACTACTCAAGTGTTAATGTGCTCGCTCAGCTTGACAGGCTTAGACAAAAATTCCCCGACGGAAAACACTGGAACCATGTCGGCGGCACCAATGACCCTGACAGTTGGACAGATATTCCGTGTACCTGTCACGGCGGCACTTGTGTAATTGGCTCCTGCGACTGCAACGTTTTCGGCGGAACATTCCAGTGCCACGGCTTTGCGCTAAAGCTCGGTTACGAGATTTTCGGTTCTATGCCCAGCACTTGGGAAAAGAGATATACTCTTGACGATATCTGCGTAGGCGATATTATAAGATACCGCAACAACGGACACACCGTTATGGTTACCGATATTGCGGAGGAATATCTTGTTGTGGTTGACTGCAACTGGGACTATCACTGCGGCATCGACTGGGATAGACCTATGGCAAAGTCGCGGTTTACAAACATAAACTATATCTATCATGCCCCCGGAAACATCTGCAAGGGTAATAACGATTTTTCTCCCCCTACTCTGGGACTTAGCGCAAGCATTGACAGCGCGGGCGTGATTAACATTGATTATTCTGTCAGTGACAGCGCAAAGCTCGATTACGCAAACATTTCGGTTATCGGTCCCGACGGGGTTGAAAGATACGTTGAAAATATGAATTACGGCTACGAACAGGTCTCGGTATCCGGTACAGCCTGCATGGATCTGTATGATTACAATTATCAGAAAGGCACATATACCGTAAAGCTTTACGCATATGATTGGTTTGACAACTATGCGGAAAAGACCGTGACGGTAGTGCTTAACAGTGATATTACCTTTACCCCCGTCAGCTATAACTTTAATCTGCAGCTTGAGGGTATAGGCAATCAGCAGGATTTGGATTATTATATTTACACAAATGTGCATAATAATGCCAATTACGACTATCGATACTGTTCTCAGCCGGGCAGCTTAGAGATAACAAATGAGAGATATTACGTTAAAATAGCCAGAGAGGGCTACACAAGCTATATTCGCAGCACATTTTACGGCGGAACGGATACCCTGCCGGACGAGATAGTTCTTTATGCGGGCGATGCCAACGGCGACAATGTAGTTAACGCCAAGGATATTTCTGTCTTACTGTCGCTATACGGACCAAACGACGATGAATACATAGGCCATGTAGACTTCAACGACGACGGATATGTAAACGCAAAGGATATGTCGGCGATGCTCGGAAACTTCGGAAAAACAGGCACATCAAATTAAAGAGAGGCGTTTTTTATGAAATTCACAAAGAAAATTTTCAGTCTGCTTATTGTTATTCTGCTTATGGCCATGTGCGCTCTTCCCGCGCTGGCAGCTTCTAAAATCACCATGCAGATTTACGGCGATTATGTGGAAAAAGACCGTATTGTTACCGCGCAGATTATTCTTGTTCACCCCGATACCGCTATGTCTTCGGGCCTTGTCGCGCTTTCCTATGACAGAGAAAAGCTCTCGGTTGTCAGCGACGCTTCCGGCAAGGTCTCCGACGAGAGCTCGGGACCTGTTGCCGCAAAGGGAATAAGCACATCCATAAAGGGCAGCGACTCAAAAAGGGGATACACATGGCTCGACTGGTACGCATCCTCTCCGATATCCGCGAACGCCAAAGGCACAACCGTAGCCACCGTTTATTTCAAGCTTTCGCCTTCGGTAAATTATTCTGCCATTTCCGATTACAGTATCTCCGCATGTATTGATGGACCGTTTTTAAATGATTTGGCGGGTTACGGCAATGACGGCGGCGTGGTTGTATGTCAGGGAAACAAGGTATACAGCTATTTCGGCGGAGATATCAATGTAAGAACCGATTTCAGAAATCAAAAGCCCCCCGTGGATTCAACCGGTAAAGAGGTTAAATATCTTGAAATTGTTGAGGTTAAAACCGAAGTCGGCAAGGCTCCCGTTCTGCCTAAAAAAATAAAAATTGTTTACGGCGATGCAACCGAGAGTACAGCCGAGGTTAAATGGGACAGCATAGATAAGAGCGCTTATGCAAAGGACGGAGAGTTTACCGTTTACGGTACGGTGGACGGAAGTGCCATAAGAGCAAGATGCAACATTACAGTAGGCAAGGGCAAGGCCACAGAGTCTGTTCCCGCCCAAAACCAGGGTACGGCAAACGGGGGCACACCGGCCAAAAACACAAATAAGGTTACTGTTTCGGGCGTTTCGGTACTAACCGATGACTTTACCGCAGCTTCGGTTCCCGCTGACGACGCTTCTCTTGAAAATTACCGCAAAAATCTTAAAAACGATGAAAAGCTTGTAGCCTATAAGGTTTCCGCAGCGGAGGGCAAGCAGCTCGCTCTGCCCGGCAAAAAGTTTGATGTTACTTTTGACGTCGGCGAATTATTCAACGGTCAGGTCTGGAGCCTTCTCACCGACAGCGGAGACGGCGTTACCGCTCAGGATTACACCGTTGAAGACGGAAAAATCACTGTCAGCGTCGAAGACGACGGACAGCCGGTTGTATTTAAAACTAAGGCTGAAAATGCGGAAGATCAAACAGACACAAAGACAGAGGAAAATAAGGATAAACAGGAAAAGCCCGCCGCACAGCCGGTAGACCTCAAGGATAAATTTACCCTGTTATCTATTGCGCTTATGGCCTTGCTTTTATGTACGGGTCTTTTATGCAGTATTTCCGACAAAATTGCGGTGCTATTTAAAAAATAAAAAAATTTCAAAAAAATACTTGACATTTTCACATCATGTGATTATACTATGAATCAAGTTAATACTTTAAACCGTTGATAAAGGGTAAGTAAACAAGCCTGTCAGCTTTCAGAGAGCCGCCGTCGGTGCGAGTGCGGTAGTGCGTGCAGCTTGTCGAATGGACTTTGGAGGGCAGTGTGAACAGCTTTTAGCCAAGTAGCGCTGACGGAGATAATTCGCTCCGTTAACAAAGGAATGGCTGTGTTTGCAGCTTTGAGGTGGGCGCGTTTTCGCGTCAATGTGGGTGGTACCGCAGAAGTAGTTAATTTTTACGCTTTTGTCCCTGTTATGGGGACAAAAGCGTTTTTTATTTTTGAAAAGGAGAGATTCATTATGACAACAGTACCTTACAGATTCTATTTACCCGAGGATAAGATTCCCAAGCAGTGGTATAACCTGCGCGCCGATATGAAGGAACTTCCCGATCCCATGCTCAACCCCGGCACAATGCAGCCGGTGACCGAGGAGGAACTGGCTCACATTTTCTGCGCAGAGCTTGCCAAGCAGGAGCTTGACAACACAACCCGCTACGTTGATATTCCCGAGGGAATTTTAGAGATGTACAAGATTTTCCGTCCCTCGCCCCTTATTCGCGCCTACAACCTTGAAAAGGTGCTCGGCACCCCCGCAAAGAGCTACTATAAATTCGAGGGCAACAACACCTCCGGCAGCCACAAGCTTAACTCCGCGATAGCTCAGGCGTACTATGCAAAGCAGCAGGGCATAACAAGCCTTACCACCGAAACAGGCGCCGGTCAGTGGGGCACAGCTCTTTCCGAAGCATGCGCATACTACGGCATTGACCTGAGCGTATTTATGGTTAAGACCTCGTATAACCAGAAGCCCCACCGCAAAACCGTTATGGAAACCTTCGGCAGCAAGGTTATCGCAAGCCCCAGCAACACGACCGAAGCAGGCAGAAAGATTCTTGCCGAAGACCCCGATAACGGCGGAAGCCTCGGCTGCGCCATATCCGAAGCCGTTGAGGTTGCGGTAAGCACACCTAACTGCCGCTACGTGCTCGGCTCGGTACTCAACCAGGTACTGCTTCACCAGTCGGTAATCGGTCTTGAGGCCAAGACCGCCATGGAAATGCTGGGCGAATATCCCGATCTCGTTATCGGCTGCGCCGGCGGCGGCTCCAACCTCGGCGGACTTATCGCTCCCTTTATGCAGGATAAGCTTCTGGGCAAAAAGGATACAAAGTTTATCGCTGTCGAGCCCGCCTCCTGCCCCTCGCTCACACGCGGCAAATACGCTTACGATTTCTGCGACACAGGCAAAATCACTCCCCTTGCCAAGATGTACACCCTCGGCAGCGGCTTCAAGCCCTCGGCAAACCACGCAGGCGGCCTGAGATATCACGGTATGTCTCCCGTGCTCTCAAAGCTCTATCACGACGGATATATGGACGCTGTTGCGGTTGAGCAGACAAAGGTATTCGAGGCTGCAACACTGTTTGCAAAGCACGAGACTATTCTTCCCGCTCCCGAATCCTCCCACGCTATCCGCGTGGCTATCGACGAGGCCTTAAAGTGCAAGGAGACCGGCGAGGCAAAGACCATTCTCTTCGGTCTTACAGGCACAGGCTACTTCGATATGACCGCTTACGATTCCTTCAACAACGGCAAAATGAACGATTATATCCCCACCGATGAGGATCTTGAGCGCGCTTTGGCAAATCTCCCCAAAATCGGCTGATTTAACTTGACTTTTGAGTCCGGCTGTGCTATACCATATAAAGTTGATTATTTGGTATAGAAAAGAGATTTTTATGGAAACACTGTTTTGTCTTTCTGTCGCTCTCATGGCCGGACTTTTAATGTCGCGTATCTCCAAACTTTTAGGTTTACCGGCGGTTACGGCATATCTTGTTACGGGAATTATTATCGGCCCTTATGGACTTGGCAAGCTCGGCATTTCGGGTCTAGGTTTTAACAGCCTTGACCAGCTCGAGCACTACAAGCTTATTTCCGAAGCGGCTCTCGGTTTTATTGCCTTTGCAATAGGCGATGAATTTAGGGTATCTCAGCTAAAGCGCGACGGAAAACAGACCGTTATTGTAGGTATAGCTCAGGCTGTTACGGCCACGGTTGTCGTGGATATTGTATTGCTGCTTATCCACCTTGCTATCGGCAACAGGCTTCCCGTTCCCGCGGCTATAACCTTAGGCGCAATAGCGACCGCCACCGCTCCGGCGACCACCCTTATGGTAGTTCGCCAGTACAAGGCAAAGGGCAGGCTTACCGATCTGCTCATGCCCATAGTCGCCCTTGACGACGCGGTAGGACTTATCATTTTTGCCGCCTCCTTCGGAGTGGCGAGAGCTATGATGAGCGGCAGCTTTGACCTTGTATCTATCCTTGTTGAGCCGGTTTTGGAAATTGTCGCTTCGCTGCTGCTCGGTGCGGTAATGGGTTATCTGTTTACCGTCGTAGTGCGGCTATTCCATTCAAACAGCAAGCGGCTGTGCGTTTCGGTTGCCTTTGTACTGCTTACAATCGCGCTTGCAATGCTCAAGCTGAAAATCGGTTCTGTAACCGTAGGATTTTCCTCGCTTCTTGTTTGTATGATGCTTAGCTGCGTATTTTGCAATCTGTGCGATTTTTCCGAGGAGATCATGGGCAAGGTCGACCGCTGGACAATGCCGCTGTTTATACTTTTCTTTGTGGTAAGCGGCGCGCAGCTCCAGCTCGGAGTATTTGGCGATATAATTATCGTGCTTATAGGCGCGGCGTATGTTCTTTCACGAGCCTTCGGCAAATGCTTCGGCGCGTGGTGGAGCGCCAAGGTCTCGGGGTGCGAGCCGAATGTATGCAGATATCTCGGCTTTACTCTGCTTCCGCAGGAGGGCGTTGCGCTGGGCATGACCATTGCCGCCGTCAATTATATGGGCGAGCAGGGACAGCTTGTGCGCACAATAACCCTTTTTGCCGTGCTTTGCTATGAGCTTACCGCTCCGCTGATTACAAAGATAGCCCTTACAAAATCGGGCAATATTGTTCCAAAACAGCAAACACAAAAGGTATAAAAAATGCCCTGATAAGGAGCTTCCTTATCAGGGCAATGTTTTTAGTCGAACTGCTCAAGCTGAGAAATAATAAACTGCTTATATTCTTCGGCGTTTTCGGGGGTTATTTTTGCTCCGAACCAGCCGTCGGAGTACTGTTCGTATTTTTCGTCCAAAAATACCGTGCGGGCAATCATATCGCCTATTATATGCGGACGAAAATGCGAACGCTCGTACCAGTTGTAGTTATCGCGGGTAAGCTCGTTGATTCCGGCAAAGCTGTAGGTCTCGCATATACTTGCCGCGTCAACGGTAAAAAGCATAAGATTATACGGGTCGCTGCCGAGATAGGTTGTGTAATAGTCGGGCAGAATGACAAGTGTGAGGGCGCAGCCGTTTTTGTCGCAGATTTCTTTTATGGTTTTGAGCTGTTTTCTCGATTCGGTGCTGTCCACCGGCTTATAAGCCTCTATTTCATCCTTGAAAAAGTCCTGCGCTGCGTGCGCGGCGGGGTCTGCCTCTATTATATCCTCCTGAGTGAGCGCGCAGTAATTTCCGCCCTCGTCGGTGGTTGTTGCGGTGGTGTAAGCGTTTTCGTATACCGTGCTTTTTTGGTAGTTGCCCGAATAATACTGCACGCACTTTTTAATCATCTCAAAGTTGATTTCGGTCGCGTACGAGAGGTAGAGCTCGGGTAAAAATCCGCTTACGGGATAGTTCTTGACAAAACCTGTGTTGGAGGTCTTTGGCCCCAATGAAGCGTTGTCGATGGCGATATAAACGTGCCCGGGCATCTTATGCTTTTTGTCGAGCACAAGTATGTTTTCGTAAATCTCCTGCATACAGCCGGAGGAATAGGACATATTGTAAATGCTGCCGGGATAGACCTTGTCGGCATGGATAAATGCCGCGCGCGAGGCTCCGAACATCAGGGCGTCATATTCCTTTTCACCGTCCAGAATATAGCGCATCTTTATGACGCGCTCGTTGCGGGTAAAGCCGGTATCGCGAGTGTATTCGGCGATATTCTGCTTATAGTGGACGCAGTTATAGGGGTCAAAAACAAACACGACAAACAAAATCAGGGCAAGCAGGGGCGCAAATGCCGCCGCAAGCTTTAAAATCAGTTTTTTCATGGTTACACCTTGCCTTAAAACTGGAAGTAAATAAAGTTAGCCACTCCGGAATAACGGAAAATAAACAGCACAAGCACGGCTAAAATGTAAATTGTCCACCTTATCGGAGTTTTCTGCCGTGCAACGATTCGCGTTATCGGCTCTTTGCGGCTGAGAAGTCCTATAAGGAAGAGGGAAAAGATCAGCAGGCTGTAAAATACAATGTTAAAGGTGTTAAGATTCATCGCGGCGAGACTTTCGCGCACAAACGCAAGGTTAAAATATGACGCCTTATCCGCCCATATCGTTTTGTAGATATATCCGACGTCGGCGAGGGTGTCGGCGCGGACAAAAATGCAGGTGCAGACAAATATTATGTAAACATAGCCGATTTTGATAAGCTTTTCAAGCGTGCGGGGCAGACTTAGCTTTTTGTAGGCGCTGTCTGTGGGCTTTCGCATCAGCACCTCGATAACAACAATAATGCCGTTTAAAACACCCCACAAAACATATGTTATGCTCGCGCCGTGCCACAGTCCGCTGAAAAAGAATACAACAAGCAGGTTAAACAGGTGCCTTACGGCTGAGCATCTGCTTCCGCCCAGCGGAAAGTAGATATAATCGCGCAGCCAGATGGCAAGGGAATAGTGCCATCTCTGCCAGAACTCGTTCATTGATTTTGAGAAGAACGGGCGGTGGAAGTTCTGCATAAGCTCCACGCCGAAAACCCTTGCCGCACCGACCGCTATATCGCTGTAGCCTGCAAAGTCGCAGTAAAGCTGAACGGTGAAAATGACGGCGGCAATGGCAAGCTGGAGTCCGTTGCTGCCCTCAAGATTGCCGTAGACCATATCCACGCATACGGCGAGGTTGTCTGCAATGACTATTTTTTTGAACATTCCCAGCACCATATAGCGCACGCCCTCGGCCGCGCTGTCGTAACTGAAGGGCTTTGGATTTTTTAGCTGGGGCAGAAGCCTGTCGGCGCGCTCTATGGGACCTGCGACAAGCTGTGGGAAAAAGGTTACATATAACAGAAAATAGGGGTAGTTTTTTTCCGCCTTGAACTTTCCGCGGTAAACGTCAATAAAGTAGCTGACCGTCTGGAAGGTGTAAAATGATATACCGATTGGCAGCAGCAGATTGAAATGCGGCAAAAGCTGCTTTACACCCAAAACAGACGACAGGGTGACGTTGAAAAAGTTGAAGTATTTGAACAAAAAGAGCGTGCCGATGTTAATTATCAGCGCAAATATCAGCACGGTCTTTTTATATTTTGCCGCCTGCGGCTTTTCCATTATCAATGCGGAAAAATATGCCACCAGCGAGGTCATAATAATCAGAAGTATGTAGGCCGGCTTCCACGCCATATAAAAATACAGGCTGGCGGCGAGCATAACGTACTTGCGAAAACGCATCGGCACGGCAAAATATATTAAGAAAACAATCGGGAAAAAAATCAAAAACTGAAATGAGTTAAAAAGCATAACAACCTCAACAATTAAATTTTATTTTGGTTAACTTATATATTATACTTTTTATGTCTTTTTTTGTCAACAACGTAAAAATGGGCGATTTTGACGCAAAAATTTTTTTTAAAAAAAGTGTTGACAATCTTAAACATCTATTATATAATCTTAATCGTTAAGTACTTAATAACAAACATATGGAGGCGATAGTGTGGAAAATTCAATAAAATCAAAAATCAATCTATTCGGCAGGGTCGGCAATGTAATAATAAGCATATTAATAGTATTATGCATTGTTGGCGGTATAATTATTGCAGGCTTTTCATGTTTGCTTTTAACAAGCTTTAAAGATGTCAGCCTGGATGTCACAAGCAGCGCAAAACTCAGCATTCCCGATACGCTCTTTGGAGTAAAAATATCGGAAAATCAGGTCAAGCAGCTTTTGAATGAGGGTGTCAAGGTGTCGGTTGACGATGCCGAGTTAGGTCTTTCCGATGTCGAAAAAACCGACGGAGGATATGTTTTGACTTCCGATCCCGTTACCGTACGCGGAGACGCGAATATTTTCTGGAATATGTTGCTTATTTTTATCCGGGTTGTATGCCTTACCGCAGCGCTGTTTGCGGCAAAAGCTCTTATGAAGGAGTTTAAAAACTGCGACTCGCCCTTTACCGATTCAATTGCTAAAAAAATGAAGACTTTCGCTTATTTCCTGATTCCGTTTGTTGTTATTTCATCACTCGAAGTTGGCGGAGGAAATGTAGTATTTTCATTAAATCTCGGTATGGTTGCCATGATAATTATTGTTTTTGTTTTGGCCATGATTTTCAGCTACGGCACAAAACTTCAGCAACAGGCAGATGAAACTCTTTAACCCGGAGGCAAAACATGGGTAAAATAATTCTACGCCTTGACCGCGTAATGGCAGACCGGAAAATAGGTGTTAACGAGCTTGCCGAAAAGGTCGGAGTGGCAAACGTCAATTTGTCCAAAATAAAAAACGGACGTATAAGCGCCATTCGTTTTTCGACCCTTGTCGCAATTTGCGAAGCTCTCAACTGTCAGCCCGGGGATATTATGGAATATTCTCCCGATGACGATGAACGCTGAACCTGTATCCCGGAAACAAAAAAATCCCGTGCGGCACACTGTCACCGCGCGGGATTTTTGCATTTAATTAAATCTGTTCATAGCAACGTCGGTCTTGCCCTGTACCATAAGCTCAAGCGCCTGACAGGCATTTTCAGCAGCCTCTTTTATAAGCGGAACTTCGTCCTCTGTAAAGCGGGAGAGCACCCAGTCGGCAAGATTGTAGTCGGGATGAGGTTTTGCGCCCACGCCGACCTTTATGCGGGGAAAGGTATCGCTTGCGGAAAGATAAATAATATTTTTCATTCCGTTGTGTCCGCCGTCCGAGCCCTTGCGGCGTATGCGCAGCTTGCCGGGGTCAAGCGATATATCGTCAAAAACGATAATTGTATTTTCGGGCGGCACTTTGAAAAAGGCCATCGCCTCGGTGACCGCCTGACCGGACAGATTCATAAAGGTTGAAGGCTTTAAAAGCAGAACTTTATGTCCGCCCAGCGTTGCGGTGCAGCACAGCGACTTGAATTTGAGCTTGGAAATGCGCACGCCCAGCTTATCGGCAAGGGCATCGAGCACTATAAAACCCGCGTTGTGCCTTGTGCCGTCATATTTGTTTCCCGGATTTCCGAGCCCCGCTATAATGTATTCAACATTTCCCGGAGCTTCGGGCGTATTTTTTCTGAAACCGAACATAAATGCTCCTACTGTTTAATATCAATTCTTTTTTTACCCACGCAATCGTCAACAATAACCTGCTTGGGCGGCTCGAGAAGCTGCTCGGGATTGAGCAGAAGCTTGCGGAACATACGCATGGAAGCAGCGTAGTAGTGACCGTCACATATACGCTCGTCATTATTAAAGCGCAGGGTGGTGTACTTTTCGGTCTTTTTCTGACCGTTTTCGTCTGTTATCTCACGGCGTTTTTTCTGACCGAGGGCGATAAACTGACTGTTTGTGCCGAACTCGTAAAGGTGGTGGAATACAGAGTCGATTCCGACCGAGCCTACATTAGTAATAAACAGAGAGCTGTGCCACGGGCTGACCTTAACAAGGAATTTGGGCAAAATACCGAGCTTGTCGAGGCCAAAGAGAAGCTTTACGGCGCCGCGAAGCAGAAAAGAGGGGATATAGCAGAGAATTTTCGCCGCGTCGTCAACACCGTTTGCTTCACCTATGCTTGCGTCATACTCTTTTTTTACCTTTTCAACAATGTCGGCAAGTGTGTCGGTGGGCTCAAATTCGGGTTTTATTATAGTTTCCTCGCCTTTGTCGGTAATCTCGCGCTTTACGGCGAGAGAAATAGAGATATTGTTGCGGGCGTACATTTTATTCCATACAATAAAGCGGTTTACATAGGGGCGCTGGGAAATAACCCTTACCATGGCCGCCATGATAACGTGCATGAGGGAAAGTCCGGGAATTTCCTCCTTGTGCTGACGGATAAACTCTTCCAGGTTATCAAGGGGCAGGTCGAACTGGTACATTACCTGCGAATCGAGTCTCGTGCGCATAATAAAGGGACCGAGCATGGAAATGGGGTCGATGCCGCGCAGCTTCCAGCCGTCCGAGCGGTCGCCCCAGCCCTTTTTGAAATACTTCTGCATAATAGTTTCTGCCTTCCTTTCGGTTAGAGAGGTTTTCGGCTAAATAGGAAAAATCTGTGGAGTATAAAGCCGCATTACTCCACAGATTTATATGAGAATAAACTTAAATGAATTCCGCAGAGAAGGGTTTATCGTAGTAAATACGCTCAATAGCTTCGGCAAACATATTTGCAATATGAAGCTGCTTGTATCTCTCAAGCTTCTTTTCTTCGGGAATCTGAATTGTGTCAAGCAGAACAAGCTCTTTTATGCAGGAATTATTGAGCCTGTCAATGGCGGGACCGGAAAGAACGGCATGAGTAGCGCAGGCGCTTACCTCTGTAGCTCCGCCCTCCATAAGTGCGGTGGCGGCGTTGCAGAGTGTACCAGCGGTATCAATCATATCGTCAAGCAAAATAACCTTTTTGCCCTTGACGTCGCCGATTATGTTCATAACCTCGCAGACATTTGCCTTGGGACGGCGCTTGTCGATAATAGCGATGGGGCAGTCAAGCCTCTCAGCAAACTTTCTGGCTCTTGTAACCGAGCCGAGGTCGGGAGAAACAACAATGTAATCGTCTACGTTGCTTCCGATTTTTTCCTTGTAATAGTTGGAAAGCAGGGGAGCGCCCTGGAGGTGGTCAACGGGAATGTTGAAAAATCCCTGAATCTGCGTAGCATGGAGATCCATGGTAAGAATACGGTGGATTCCCGCTTTGGTGAGAAGGTCGGCAACGAGCTTTGCCGAAATGGGATCACGTGGCTTGGCTTTTCTGTCCTGACGCGCATATCCGAAGTAGGGCATAACGGCTGTGATTCTTGCTGCGGAAGCTCTCTTCATGGCGTCGGCCATAATAAGTATTTCCATAAGGTGATCATTTACAGGATAACTGGTGGACTGAACAATATAGCAGTCCGCACCTCTGACCGATTCCTTTAAAGAAACGGAGATTTCGCCGTCGGAGAATGTCTCAACGGTTGCCTGACCGAGAGGCAGACCCATATTCTCGGCGATTTCTTTTGCCACAGGAAGGTTGGAGTTTCCTGTGAAGATTTTTATTTGGTTTCCATGGATACCCAAAATAATTCCTCCCGTTATTGTTTTTTATTCCAGTTTTCTTTGTTTGCCTGACGTACACGTCCTATTGCGAGCGCGCCCGCGGGGACATCCTCTGTTATTGTTGCGCCTGCGGCAACGTATGCGTTATCGCCTACGGTAATGGGGGCGATAAGACTTGTGTTGCAGCCGAGGAAGGCTCCGTTGCCGATAACGCAGCGGTGCTTTGCCACGCCGTCGTAGTTAACGGTAACAAAACCGCAGCCTACGTTTACGTCCGTACCCAGCTCGGAGTCGCCGATATAGCACAGATGGCTTATCTTTGTTCCCGAGCCGACAGATGTATTTTTAAGCTCGACAAAATCGCCCACATGGACTTTATCGTCAATGGAGCAATCGGGACGTATATGCGAAAACGGACCGATATCCGTATTTTCACCTATGGTCGAATAGTAGCACTGAGAGGCGTTGATAATGGTATTTTTGCCTACCGTGCAGGTGTCAACCAGCGAGTTGGGGCCTATGGTGCAGCCGTCGCTGATGTGTGTTTTGCCGCGAATAATTGTGCCGGGCAGAATGGTTACGTTATGACCCATGGTAACGTCCGGGCCGATGATAACACCTGCCGAGCTGGGCATTTCAACACCGTTTTCAAGCAGTTTGTTTAGAATATTTTTGCGGGCAATGCCCGAAAGGTTATTGAGCTGAAGGCAGTTATTTGCGCCCATAACGGTCTGGCGGTTTTCGGAAATATAGGCGTTGACCTTGAGGTTTTGCTCGAGGAAAAGGGTGATAACGGTGGGCAGATAGTATTCGCCCTGAGCGTTGTTGTTTTTGATGTGGTCAAAATCAAGAACAGGGAGCAGGTCGTCGATTTTAAACCAGTATGCACCGGAGTTTATCTCGGTGATTTTAAGCTGTTCGGGTGTGGCGTCCTTATGCTCGACAATCTCGACAACAGGGCCTATCTTGCCGTCGCGAACAATTCTTCCGTAGCCGGTGGGGTCGTCAAGCTCCGCCGAAATAATGGTTGCGGAATTGCCCTCGGCAATATGTTTTTTAAAGGCAGCTTTAATGGTGGCCTCATCCATAAAGGGGGCGTCGCCGCAAAGAACGAGCACATGACCGCCGCGACGTTTTTCAAGGTAGTCCTTTGCCATCATAACGGCATGGCCGGTACCCTTGCGCTCGGCCTGAGTGACCGCTTCGCAGCTTTCTCCGAGGTAGTCGCGTATAATTTCCTCTTTAAAGCCGACTACAACACAAATATCATCGGTGCCCGAAGCCTTGACCGAATCGATAACCCACTGAAGCATGGGCTTAAACAGCACGTTGAGCATTACCTTGGGCAAATCGGATTTCATTCTTTTTCCTTCACCTGCCGCAAGAATAACAGCACATGATTTTTCCAAAAAAAAACCTCCCCGAAACTTACTTCAATATACATTATTATCTCAGTTTTTATGTATTTTTTCAATAGCTAATTGCGTTATTTTCATTTTTTGAAGAAATTTCGACACATTTACCAAATAAAAGGTTAAATTCAAAATTTTTTAACAAACTTTATGCAGGCTGATCATCTTTTCGCCCGAAATCATCATATAAAAAATATAAAGCTGAGCTATTCCCGCATATTTGTGTGATGTTATGGGCGAGCCTTCGGGGAAATAGGCTTTCATGGCTCTGTCTATCCAGCGATCCACCGGAAAACAGTCAAGCCGCTCGAAGCCATACAGCAGAGCGCAGTCGGCAACTTTTTTGCCGATACCTTTTATGTTCATAAGGGCTTTGCGCGCATCGTCAATGGGTACTTTGCGCAGTTCTTCAAGCGATATCTCTCCGCCTGCCACTGCCTTTGCGGCGTTTATTATATATGGCGCGCGGTATCCGCACCGCAGATGCTCAAGCTGCTCGGGGGCGAGAAGGGCAAGTCTTTGGGCAGCGGGGAAGGAATAACCTCCCTCGGAAAGAGGATCGCCGAAGCTTTGGCATAAAATTTCCACCGAGCGTTTGATTTTGGGAATGTTGCTGTTCTGGGAAATTACAAAGGAGCACAGCGCCTCCCACGGCTCCTGCCGAAGAATATGTATACCGTCCGCCAGACTTGCCGCGTCTGCCAGCTTTGGCTCGCAGGTGAGAATTTCCCGCCTTACAGCGTTGTAATCAATATCAAGCGCAAAGTAGGGTATCCATATTTTCTGCGCCTTCCGGGGACTGCACTCAAGATACAAAAGAGAGTCTTTCTGCATGGCAAAAAGCGTATGACCCATGGCAGTGCCGATATATCCGCCGTCCTGCGCCTTCCATCGAAAGCACTGACCGCTCTCAAGCGTGCGGGCAAGATTAAAGCTGTCGTCGGTTGATATAACTGTGAATTTACCGTCACATTTTATTTCCATAATTAAATCACATCCAGATTTTCTACGACTATTATACACAAAAAATTAAAATATGACAACCTCTTAAATATTGCAAAATAATAAAAATAGGTGTATTATATGTATATAAAAGTTATTAAGGGGGTATGCTTATGGCTCGCGGCGGAGGAGGAAGAAGCTCCGGCGGCAGATCGGGCGGAGGCGGTGGCTTTTCCAGAGGCTCCGGCGGAAGCAGGAGTTTCGGCTCAAGCGGCAGTAGAAGTTTCGGTTCGGGCAGCAGAAGTTTCGGCAGCAGCGGAAGAAGCTCCGGCAGCGGGAGAACAGGCGGCTTCGGGGGCGGCAGAACTTCCGGAGGACATATAGGCGGCGCAGGCGGCAGAACGAGCGGAGGTCGTACG
>JAFRVM010000127.1 GCA_017438505.1 Clostridia bacterium
CCCGCCGGCTGGGAGCAGGCAAGGGACAATAAATATGCCCTCGGGTTTACGACTCCCGCACCGCTCAACTACGTGGGAACAGAACCCCTCTCTGCGCCCGAGAGCAGAGCGATGTACGATTTTACGGTAAGCAACGATTTTCTGCTAACCCTCTCGTACCACGCTCAGGGGGAGATAATTTACTGGAAGTACCTGGATTATGAGCCGCAGTACTCTTACGAGATTGCAAAGCGAATGGAGGGAAAAAGCGGATATGTTGCCGAGCTTACCCCATACGCCGCAGGCTTTGCGGGGTATAAGGACTGGTTTATCCTGCAGTATAACCGTCCGGGGTACACCATCGAGGTGGGCAAGGGCAAAAGCCCGCTCCCGCTTGAACAGTTCGATAAAATCTATTCCGATAATACGGGTATATTTATTACCGCGCTTGTTTCCGCCGCAACTCTTTTATAAAAATGAAACCCCGAACAGCATTAGCTGTCCGGGGTTGTTTTTGATATCGTCTGTAAGAATTTACAGGGACTTGAACATATCAAAAAGGTTCTGAATGTTATCTTCATAGTACGAGCCGACTGTGACAATTGCAACATATCCGCCCTTGGCAACGTATACCTGTGCCTCGTAGAACTTTATGCCGGAAATTTCGGCTGTAATAACTACGCCGGGTTCTTCCTTGCCCAGGAATTTGAATTTAGCAGTTTCTGCTGTGACATTTGAATAGCCGAGCTGTGTCAGTGCGTCTTTGGAGGACTCAAGAGATGCCTCTGCAACTGCTTCAGCGTCAAACAGAGCGCCGTAAAGCTTGCCGATGTTCTGAATGACTATGTTAAGAGTCTGGGTAGAATCGGTCTTTGATGCAACCATATCGTAAAAATAGTCTGCATTCTTTGCCTTTTCAGCATATTCGTCGCCAAGATTGTCGAGAACAAAACCGTTCATCTGGGCAATTTCTTCTTCACTGCTGAGTGTCCAGGTATTATCCAGCTCGCATTTGATGCCGAAAAATTCGTTTGAATAGACGTTGCCCTCGTTTACGCCGATGGAAATCTCTTCTTCCGCTCCGGATTCAACAGCGGAAGCGGCATCGGATGTGTTTTCCACTTTGGAAACGTTGCCCTTTACGTCGTCTTTGGATGTGCTGCAGGCGCACAGACAAAACATAAGTGCCGTCGCCAGAACTAAAGCCAATAATTTCTTCATGGGTTTATACCGCCTTTCTTTATTTTAAAGTAATTATAGCGGTATATGTTCTTTTTGTCAAATGTTTATGAGAAAAAAGCATAAAAATTTTTTCACGCTGCTGCGCACGGAAAATCTTTCGTGTTTATTGATGATTTTATTTATCAGCCGTACATTTCATCGTAAGGAATTTCTGCTTCAACGCAGATGGTGCTAACTATCCCCTCATCAATTCCAACTTTAAAACAAATTCGGCAGGTATATGGGTCATCATAAAGCACCTTTTGAACATAAACATAAATATCATCCCATGCTGTTTTCTTTATTTCATCAGGTTCGCCATAGAGTTCCGAAACCTTTTCGACTTTATCACTTATCTTTAATCCCATATAAGACTGCTGAAGTGAAAAATGCCCGTAGCCGTCATAGTGATTAGATAAATATCGATTATCTTCGACACAAACGATACCTGGCGTATCATCTGTATCGGCTCGGTAATCGTGATACTTTATTCCATATTTGTCTAAAACCTCAACAATTTCCTGAGACTTCATATCAAGGCTTATCTCACCGGTGCCGTCCTCTTTTGTAAGCTGGGCAAGCTGAGCGTATATCGCTTCTTCGGGGTCGGACTCAGGCTCGGAGGGGGTCTCGCTTTCGGTCTGACTTTCAATTACCTGTGATTCGCTGCTCTCGGCGGGCTGTTCGGATTTTTTTGCCGTCTGGCAGGAGGAGAGCATAACCGTAATCAAGCACAAAACCAAACAAAATATTTTCTTCATATCTGTTGCCATCCTTTCTGTTTTTTGAATTTCCGAAAAAAAAAAACGAATCACAATATCACGATATCAGTATTTTTCACA
>JAFRVM010000128.1 GCA_017438505.1 Clostridia bacterium
AACCTTGGTTCCCTGGGGAATTACCAAATTTTCAACATAGGTACCCTCAAAGGCATAAGCGTCGATAAGCTTGAGGGACGACGGCAGTGTAACTGTTGTCAGACCGCTTTCCGCAAGGGCATAGGATGCGATGGTTTCAACGCCGTCGGGCAGGGCAAATATGGTCTGGGGCTCTTCGGCGTAGGGGTCAGCGGGGAAATAGGCGATAAGGGTTTTGCCGTCGGCGGTGTAAAGAGATCCGTCGATAAGCTTATAGCTTGTGTTGGCCTCATCGAGGGTTACGCTGCCGTTCATCTGATAAAACGCGCCGGGCTCGATCTGAGTCACCGAAGCGGGGATGCTGACGTCTTTGATTCCCGAGCCGGCAAAAGCGCCCTTTTCGATGCGCACGGTACCGTCGGACACGGAAAACCATGCAAGCTCGTTGCAGCCGGAGAACGCGCCGGAGGGAATGACCTCGGCGGCAACGGTAAGGCTGGAGAGTTTTGCGGCGTTCTCAAAGGCATAAGCGCCGAGAGAGGTCATAGGCTGTGCAAAATACAGATTTTCCAGCTTTTCGCAGCCCGAGAAGGCTCGCTTGCCGATGGAGGTGATGCCCTCGGACAGCTTCAGGCGAGAAAGAGAAGAGCAGCCGTAAAAGGCTCTGTCGGGCAGAGCGGTCAGATTGTCGCCCGCAAAGCGAACGCTTGACAAAGCTCCGCAGTGGGCAAAGGCAAAATCGCCGATTTCGGTCAGAGTTTCGGAAAGCTCGAGCTGAACAAGCGACTCACACCAGAGAAAAGCGCCCTTGCCTATTGTTTCCACACCATCCTGCATATCGGCAAGCGCAAGGCTCTCGCAGCCGGAAAATGCGCCTTCACCGATAGATTTCAGCGATTCGGGGAAATAGACCTTTTTAAGAAGGGAGCAGCACTCAAAGGCGTAGTCGCCTATACTTGAGATGCCCTCCGAAATGTGTACCGTTTTAATATCGAGCGAGCCCGCAAAGCAGCTCTCGCCGATCTCGGAAACAGCCTTGCCCGCAAGGTATGCGGGGACAGTCAGGTTGCTGTCCGAGCCGGTATATCCGGTCAGGGTAACGGTACCGTCATCATTTACACGGTAGGTGTAGCCCATAACGGGACCTTTTTCCTCTTTGGAGGATTTTCCGCATCCGACCAGCAGGGTGAGAATGCAGACAATGGCAATAAACGATTTAAACAGTGCTGATTTCATAATAAAAATCTCCCTTGCAAATAAATAAGAAGCCGTTTTTTTCATTATAACACGCTCTTAGCGGATATGCAAATCATTTAACCTGCATATATAAAAAAATGCAAAGAAAAACAAAATGCCCCCAAAAAAGGGGGCGTTTAAATCGGTTATTTGCTTTTTTTGCCGCCGGCGGCTTTGTAGGCTATTTTTGCCCTGAAGACGCTTATTACCGCGCAGACTCCGGCAACAAGAAGAAGCCAGCCGTTTATGCCGTTAGGAGCTTTACTCAAGAGGTATAAAGCGTAAACGAGGGCAACGACGGCCGAAGTCCTTGACTTGCTGACAATAAGCCAGATGCCGAGAGCCACGGGAATTATGGCACTGCTCAGTTTTAAACCGAGCTCGGGGAACAGGAAGGCAAGCAGAACAATGAAAAGGCCGCAGAAACAAAGAAGGACGCTGCTGGACGCGATGGATTCCTTGTGATCTTTGCTTTCGGAAAGTTTAAGAAACTCCCTGAAATTCAGACCGTCTGCGGAGTTGGAATCATCTTTTGATTTGCCGGTATCGGCACCGCACTTGGGACATTCAACTGAGCCGTTGGGAATTCTCTTTTTACACTCGGGACATTTCATATCGGTTTCCTCCTATTATAAAAATATGTGCCGATAATATGTTAATATATCGGTAAAACAGCTTATTAAATATAGATTAACGTAATTTTAATCTTTTGTCAACATCCCTCGCAAAAATATATCAAAGAAAAACGGATCCGCAGGATTGCATAACGGATCCGTTTTAAGCTTTTAATTATTTCTCGTAAATAAATTTCTGAATGCTCTTTGCGGCGTCATTGAGATTTGTGCTGAGAACGGCCTTGCCGCCGATATAAACTCCCCTGTACTTGCCGCTTTCGGGAATGTGCAGCTCGGAAAGGGGGTATTGCTTGAGGGTGTTTGCCTGAGAGATAAGGGCAAGCAGCTCTGTGGAGGAATAGTCGGTGGTTATATAGGGCATTATATCGTACATAAGCGACGAGAGTTCGGTAATGCTCATCTTTTTCATTTTGCCTATAAGCGCCTTTATAACTGTACGCTGACGGTTTGTTCTTCCAAAATCGCTGTCTATCTTTCTTATACGGGAATACCGAAGAGCCTCGGTGCCGTTAAGCAGACGGGTGCCCGCCGAGCCGCCGACAATCGCCGCCTCTTTTTCGGTAAGATTGACCGAAACGCCGCCCATGTGGTCGATAATCTTTACAAAATCCTTAAAGCTTACACGCACATACTTGTCGATCTTAATTTTAAAGTTGGTCTCTATTGTGTTGATAAGCAGACTTGTTCCGCCGTAAGCATAGGCCGCGTTTATACGGTTGTCCTTTCTGCCGGGGATGGGAACGTAAAGGTCACGCAAAAGGGAGGTCATTTTAAGCTTGCCGTTGCGCTTGTCAATGGAGAAAATAATCATGGTATCCGATCTGCCCTTGGCGCCGTCGCCGCGGGAGTCCGAACCGATAAGCAGAACATTGGTTATCTTTTTATCGGTTATGACCGGAACCGATTCTTCAACCGTTTCTATTTCAAATTCATTTTCATCGACGACTTCGTAGCCGGCGGGGATGGCCTCGGCTTCCTCTACAAGCTCCACGCCGGGATCTATAAATTCGCTGTCCTGCTCGGCGGTCGCGTGGTTGATTCTTCCAAGGAAGGCGTAAATCGCAATAATTCCCGATCCGGCAAGCACAAACAGTACCGCCAGAACAATTGCTGTTATTTTAACGGCTTTGTGTTTAAAAATACTTCTGTCGGATTTTTCTTTTAAACTGTTATTCACCTTTTAAAAACATCCTTTCATTCTGTTTTAAACCCACTGTATTAATTATTCTATCATACTTGCCCTGCGTTTACAAGAAAAAATAGTTTGAACAATTCTTTGATAAATAATAAACTTTAAAATATACAGCGCAAAATATGGCCGCGTGCTAAAAATGTAAAAAAAGGAGAACCCCGTACGCGAATTGCGTGCCCGGGTTCTCGACCGGTCGGAACTGGTTACAGCGCAAAATACAGACGCGTGAGTTAAGATTATAAAAAAAAGAGAACCCCGTACGCGAATTGCGTG
>JAFRVM010000129.1 GCA_017438505.1 Clostridia bacterium
ACGGGCGGCCGACTTGCTCCGCGTTTTCAGAACGGTGATATAGTCATTTTTGAAAAAAGAAAGCGCTTTCCAAAAGGCGCTGTAATACTTGTCTCGGTCGGCGGAGGTATGGCTGTAATGTGCACCGTTACCAACAAGCGCAACGGCAAGCTGATTAAGCCTTTAGACCCTGCTTACGAAGAGCAGTTTTATACTACCGAACAGGTCTATTCCCTGCCTGTAAAGCTGCTTGGACTTGCCACGGAGCTTAGAAGGGAAAAGCTTTGATATCACTGCATTTTTTACCACTTTAAACCCTCTTTAAAAACATAAAATTTACTTGCATTAGATATTGTTTTATGATATAATAATAAGGAAGGAAATCGGCTTTTCGGGGCGGCTTTTTGTCGCTCCGAAAATTATAACGGAGGGGTATTTTTGTATATTCATCTCGGTGCCGAAACGGTCGTTCGTCAAAGCGATGTTATAGGCGTTTTTGATATTGAAACCTGCACAATAGGCAAACACACAAGGCAGTTTCTGGCTAACGCCACAAAAAACGGTCAAATCGTAAATGTTTCTATGGAGCTGCCAAAATCTTTTATTGTTGCTGGCAAAAAAACCGATTCTAAGGTTTATATCTCACAGATTTCATCCGCAACACTGAAAAAACGCTCGGAACACTTTGACGATATTTTAAATTCATAAAGCAATATTTGCCGCCGACTGGAGGGCTTTAAATTGGATATTAACAACATAAACAATAACGACGATCTGCAAAATTACGACGGTAATCAGATACAGGTGCTCGAAGGTCTGGAGCCTGTTCGCAAACGTCCCGGAATGTACATCGGTTCTACCGGCGAGCGCGGACTTCACCACCTTGTATATGAGATTGTAGATAACTCAATAGACGAGGCTCTTGCGGGCTTTTGTACCAAAATTGATGTTAAAATTCTGCCGGGCGATATAATCAGCGTTATGGATAACGGACGCGGTATTCCTGTAGGCATTCAGCCTAAGATGGGTATTCCCGCGGTGACTGTTGTATTTACTCAGCTTCATGCCGGCGGTAAGTTCGGAGGCGGAGGATATAAGGTTTCCGGCGGTCTGCACGGTGTTGGCGCATCGGTTGTTAACGCTCTTTCCGAGTGGCTGCTTGTTGAGGTCCACGATGGTGAGCATATCCACAGACAGACCTTTTCCAAGGGAAATATAACCTCCGAGCTGGAAATTGTCGGAGATACCGATATCACCGGTACATTTGTAAAATTCAAGGCTGACCCTGAAATTTTTACCGAAACAACTGTTTACGATTATGAGACTCTGCGTACCCGTCTGCGCGAGCAGGCCTTTCTGAACGCCGGCATCAATATTACTCTTACCGATGAGCGCAACCCCGAAAACATTATTACCGATACCTTCCACTACGAGGGCGGCATCAGTTCTTTTGTAGAGTACCTGCACAAAAAGAAGCACCTTGAGGTCATTCACCCGAAGGTTATGCATTTTTCCTGCGAGGCAGCGGACGGAAATTCCACCGCAGAGATTGCAATGCAGTATAACGAAAGCTATAACGAGCTTATACTCTCCTTTGCAAACAACATTCATACTACAGACGGCGGTACCCATGAGGACGGCT
>JAFRVM010000130.1 GCA_017438505.1 Clostridia bacterium
AAAAAAGAAAAACGACGAGCCCAGAAAACTTCCAAAGCCCGCCGAGCTCAAAGCCTATCTTGACGAGTACGTTATAGGCCAGGACGCGGCTAAAACCGCCCTTTCGGTCGCGGTTTACAACCACTATAAGCGTATTTATTTCGGCAAGTCGGGCGATGTGGAACTGCAGAAGAGCAACATTCTGCTTCTCGGCCCCACCGGAGTGGGAAAAACTCTTCTTGCCCAGACTCTTGCCAAAAAGCTTGACGTTCCCTTCGCAATTGCCGACGCCACTACGCTTACCGAGGCCGGTTATGTCGGCGAGGATGTGGAAAACATACTGCTTCGCCTTATTCAGTCGGCAGATTTTGACATCGAGCGCGCCGAGCGCGGAATAATCTACGTCGATGAGATCGATAAAATCGCCCGCAAATCGGAAAACCCCTCCATTACCCGCGATGTTAGCGGCGAGGGCGTTCAGCAGGCGCTTTTGAAAATTCTTGAGGGTACGGTTTCAAACGTGCCTCCTCAGGGCGGAAGAAAGCACCCGCAGCAGGAGTTTATCCAGATAAATACCTCCAACATTCTGTTTATCTGCGGCGGAGCTTTTGACGGCATCGAAAAGATAATCGAAAAACGCACAGGCAATTCCTCGCTGGGCTTCGGGGCGGAGATACACAGCAAAAACGACAGCAACTATTCCGAGGTTATCTCAAAGGTCATCCCGCAGGATATAGTCCACTTCGGACTTATTCCCGAGCTTGTGGGCAGACTGCCGGTGCTGACTTCGCTTGACGCTCTGGATAAGGCGGCTCTTATCCGCATTATGGAGGAGCCCAAGAACTCGATACTCAAGCAGTATGCCCATCTTTTTGAGCTTGACGGAGTTACCCTTGAATTTGAAAAAGAGGCGCTCGAAGCTGTCGCTCAAAAGACGATAGATTTTAAAACCGGCGCAAGAGGACTGCGCGGTGTGCTTGAAAATTTGCTTACCCCGATTATGTTTGAGGTTCCTTCCGATCCGACAATTGTCAAGGTGACAATTACAAAGGAGTGCGTCGAAAACGGCGCGCCCCCGAGGTACGGCATTGATTCCCAGCGCCAGGAAACAGACCGGGTAAAGCCGAAAAAAAGAATAAGCTGAAATTAAAGGCTTTCGGAAATTTTTCCGAAAGCCTTTTGCTGTTAGAACTGGAAATAAATAAAGGGTTTTTCGCCGGTGTAGCTGAGCAGAAAAATTATTCCCATAGCAATAAACATAGCGGTAAGTCCGCCTACCGTGTGCAGGTCGAGCTGCGGGTAATAGCCTTGCGGGCGGGCGAGACCCTCTTTTTTTGACCGCCGTATGGCGTAGGCGGTACACAGAATAACAGGAACGGCGCTTACAAACACCCATACAAAGGGCTGGGATATTCCCTGCTGGAAGGTGAACATGGCGGTAATTATCTGCCATGCCTGCGTAAAGTTTTCCGAGCGGATAAATATCAGCGAAAAGGCAAAGAAAACGTAGCTCCACGCCATTTGAAGAAGCCGAATGAAAAAATTATCCGACGGCTTTTTGTTTACATATTTATCAATGCAGAGGAAAGAGCCGTTGAGCAAGCCCCAAAACAGATAGGTGTAGCCTGCGCCATGCCACAGGCCTCCGACCATCATTGTAATCAGCAGGTTTATGTTTTTGCGTACCTCACCCCTGCGGTTGCCGCCCAGCGGAATGTAAACATAATCTTTAAGCCATGTGGAAAGGCTGATATGCCAGCGCACCCAGAAATCGGCAACGCCGTATGCGGCAAAGGGGAGGTTGAAGTTGCGCTTGAAATCGTAGCCCATACACTTTGCGCAGCCTATCGCGATATCGGAATAACCCGAAAAATCGAAGTACATCTGCATTGCGTAGGCAAGCACGGCAAGCACAACGGTCGACCACTTAAAGGCGGTGGGGTAGGCGTAAACGTCGTCAATGAATACCGAAAGATGATCGGCAAGCACTATCTTTTTAATAAGGCCGAACAGAATAAGCTGGATTCCGCTCTCGATATTTACCCTCGTCACCCCGCGCTTTTGCTCTAGCTGGGGCAAAAAGTCGCAGGCGCGAACTATCGGACCTGCCACAAGCTGCGGGAAAAACGCAAGATAAAGCGCAAGCTTTATAAAATCGGTCTCGACCGCCAGCTTTCCGCGCTTTACGTCAACAACGTAGGAGAGAGCCTGGAAGGTGTAAAAGGAAATTCCCACCGGAAGAATAATGTTAAGCAAAATGGCGTCGCCGCCGAAAATCGCGGCAAAGGATTTGGTGAAAAAGTTAAAGTACTTGAAAAATCCGAGAACCAAAAGCGGGACAATAATTCCCACGGTAAAGGCGGCTTTGTTTTTGACAAACTTTGCGGTAAAATACGCGGTTACCGTGACAAACAGCAGAAGTCCGCAGAATCTCCAGTCCCAGTATGCGTAAAAAAAGTAACTGGCTGCAAGCAGAA
Organism: Clostridia bacterium; assembly: GCA_017438505.1. GTDB lineage: Bacteria > Bacillota > Clostridia > Oscillospirales > Acutalibacteraceae > RGIG2835. The sequence continues at coordinate 2,457 of JAFRVM010000130.1, forward strand.
ATATCTCTTTTGCCCTGACAAAATTAAATTTTCCGAGAATGTATGTAATTATAAGAACAAAAACAAAAAATACGATAAAGTCAACAGAGGCAAAGCTCATCTGCTCACCTCCCCGATAACATTGTAAAGTGTGTCGGCTATCATGGCATGACCGTATCTGTTAAGATGTCCGCTGGAAACCGGGGTGTTTGTAAAGCCGTAGGGGACAAGGTGATTTGTCCTGTATTCGTAATCGAACCTCTCGCTCATATCAACAAGAGTGATGCCGTATTTTTCACAGATGCTTTCGAATGTTCCGATGTTCTCGGAGGTGTAGACCTCCATGCTGCCGTCGGGCATAATAGCGGTTTTCGGCAGATAAAGTATGATCAGCTTTGCGCCGCAGGCGGAGGTTGTCTGCGCGACAAGCCGGGAGATAACCTGCTCGATTTCTGATTCGCTCGCCATTTCGGGTGCCTGAACCTCCTGCGAACTGTTCTGTTCTCCCGATTTTGCGGGAATTATTGATTTTCCGTTTTTGATATTTTTTAACAGTGTTTTTGTTCCGTCTAAAAGCTTTTTTGTGCCTGAAACATCCCAAAAGCTGTGGAACTGTGAGTTGGCAAGGCGTATGCCGTTGTTTTTATAACCTAAAAAGTTGTTTTTGTTAACATAATCATAGAGGTCGGGCTGATTGCCGCTCAAAAAGTCGGCCATCTCATTTTCCGGGAAATCCACTTCTGCCGTCTCAAAAATTATGTAATCGGTGGGATTGTATTTATTAACCGCGGCGGAGTAGTTATCCGCGCAGGTGAGGAAGCGGTGAGAGGACATGCCCGCGCTGTAAACCCTTTTGCCGGGAAGACGGTCTGCAAGCAGCACTGAGCATGAGTTTTTTGTCAAAACCTGATTTGCCTCCATCTGGGAAGAGCCGAAAACCAGAATATTTATCTCCATACCGGGCGTGTAATCGTAAAGATTAAGATATCCTTCGTTGTTGGTTTTTCCCCATACAAAGCCTTCGACTGCGCCGCAGTAAAATGCGTTCGGTTCGCGGCAAAAATCGGTAACGCCGTCCTCGCATTTTGCATAGTCGGCAAAGTTGTAATAGAATGTGCATAAAAGTGATAAAGCGGCAAGAGCAAGCATGGCGGATACGGCCACCTTGCCTGCTTTTCGCAGAAGATCGGTGAGTTTCATATTTTTTCAACCTTCCCAAGCATAGGTTTATGCGAAATATTGTAGCATTTTTGTAATCCGGTGTCAACTTTAACAGAGAAAAGATGAAAATCTGCACCTAAATTTAAAATGTAGCTCTTGTTTATTTTGCGGTATTATGCTATAATCTTTTAATATAATGCCTAACTATATCTAAAAATAAATGCAAAAATGCCTTTGGAGAGTTTTAAAGATGAAATTTATTATTAACGCTGACGACTTCGGAATAAGTCACAACGTCAATATGGCGATTGTCGAGTGCTTTGAAAAAGGATACATAACAAACACAACAATTATGACAAATATGCCGGCCTTTGACGAGGCTGTGCAGCTTGCCCATGAGCACGGCTTTGCCGATAAAGTCGGGCTGCACCTCAATTTTGTCGAAGGCAGACCGCTTAGCGAAGCTATGAAAGGGGATAAGTATTTTTGTCCTGACGGTCAGATGATATCCCCCATGAAAAGCAGAAAGGGTATTATATATAAATTCTTTCTGCCCCGCTCGACAGGCGCAGCGCTTGAGGAGGAGACCAGGGCGCAGATAGGAAAATATCTTGACGCCGGATTTACCCAGATGCACATCGACTCTCACCAGCATCTTCATACACTCTCTTCGGTGTGGGGGTATGTCGGCAAAACCATAAAGCAGAGCGGGTTTTTAACCATACGAAAAACCCGCAACCTCTTTTTGAAAAAGCTTTCCGCACCGGTTGCCTTTTATAAGGATATTTTCAACCGCGTTGTGGGGAGAGATTATATAACGACAGAATATTTCACCTCTGCGCACGAATACGCCCAAATTGCCGATACCGGCTTTGAAAGCAAAGCCAACTGCGAGATTATGGTGCATCCGAAGTTTCAGGACGGAAAGCTTATAAATATCGGCTCAATGGATTTTGAAGACCTTATGCAGTACCTTGAGGATGAAGAAAAAATATCATACTCGCAGCTTAAAGGCTAAAGGCGGTTGCAAAAATGTTCCAATATGTTTGGTATGGCAAAGAAAAATATACCGGCGCCTGCGTGCCCGAGCTGCCCGCGGACGCTTTGTGCCTTGATGATTTTAAGGCAGTCTCTCTTCTTTACTGGGAGGAGCACTGCGTGGAGTGCGCCGTGCCGGTGTGCTACAACAACTGCGCCAACTGGCAGGCGCGCGAGGATAAAAAATGCCGTCGGTTTATCTACGGTATAAAGAAAGACAAAAGCGATAAAAGCTACCGCGCCACTCTCGCACTGAAAAAGTGGGGTAAAGTAGAATCGCTTTACTATAAAGGACTTATCTCTCCCAAAAGGGCAAAAAGAATAGACGCCGCCAATTACCGTTTCAGTAATTTTATAAGAGGCATTTCCCGCGCCGTTACTTGGATTTCGCCCACTTATAAGCTCAGCGGCGCGCTGGAATTTTTTAAACGCAAGCGCCACGCGCACATGGGTAAAGCTGTGCAGCCTGACAGCTTTGTCATATCTGCATGGCTGCACGGAAGTCTGGACTGCGCCATGTTTTTTGAAATTTACAGCGGACAAAATACTTTAGTTCGCCGTTCGGTGGAGCTTAAACCGGGATTTAACCAGATACTTCTCGATATTGACACCTCCGGTATCCCGTCGGACAGCAGGTGCAGGCTTTTTGCGTCAAAAGAAAACACCTGTGAGATCACATTCTTCTTTATGGATTTTGTCGTGTTTGCCGAGAGCGCGAAGAAAAAGCTTCTTCCGCATGACGCTCAGCCGGCAAAAACGGTAATGTGCGTGGCGTGGGATCTTGACAATACAGTCTGGAACGGAATTTTAATAGAAAGCGACCCCGAAAAACTGGAGCTTAAACCGGGCGTGCTCGATATGATGAAATGGCTTGACGAGCGCGGGATCATCCAGTGCATAGCCAGCAAAAACAACGCCGAGCAGGTCGAGCCGGTAATAAAAAGACTGGGAATTGAGCAGTACTTTGTGGACGCCGCAATAAACTGGGGCGCAAAGAGTATCAATATTGCCCAAATGGCGAAAAATCTTAATATAAACGTAAACACATTTGCTTTTATAGACGATTCGCCCCATGAGCGCGCGGAGGTCTTCGGCGCTCTGCCATGCGTGCGTGTGTTTGCCGAAAACGAATTTGAAAAAATAATGGCGCACGAGGCCTTCTCCATTCCTGTTTCTGATGAGAGCAGAAAACGTCGCGCTATGTATCTGCTTGAAAAAGAGAGACTTATATTTAAGACCGATAACCGTCTTGACCAGACCGAGTTTTTGAAAAACTGCAGACTAAAGGCGACCGTAAGTCGTATAGAAAACGAAAGCCAGCTTGAGCGCAGCTATGAACTTCTGCTGCGCACCAATCAGCTCAATCTTTCGGGTGAAAAATACAGCCGTGAGGAATTTGAGAAAAGACTGAGCGAAAACAGGGACAACACGTACATTTTGTCGCTTGGCGACCGCTTCGGCGATTACGGTCAGGCGCTTTATATGTCGGTTGAGGAAGCGGACGATACCGTGTTTGTGCGTGAGTTTGCACTCTCGTGCAGGGTTGCCGGAAAGTTCGTTGAAAGCGCGCTTATGAGCTGGCTCTCCGAAAAATACGGCAAAAAAAATATCTGTCTTACAGGTAAGGATAATAAAAAGAACGCCCTGCTTATCGGCTCGATGCAAAATATCGGCTTTGAGAGAAAAGCGGGAAAAACAGACGATGAGCTTATTCTTTTTGCGGCAGCGGAAAAACCGCTAAAAAACAGCGATATAGTGGAAATTAAGGATAAAACCTTATAAAGGAGCTTGCAAAATGAAGAATAAAAAGAAAAAGGTTACAAGCAGCGAGGTTCAGATGACAAAGCAGATGCGCAAAGAACTGAGCTTTGGTGAAAAGGTCGAAAATATATGGTACCAGTATAAATGGTATATACTTTTGGGCATTTTTACTCTTATTGTTGCGATTTACTGCATTTATCAGTATGCAAACAGAGAATCATTCGACTATAATTTTGTATTTGTCACCGATGAGGGCTACACCTATCAGCAGACCGATTACCTTCGCGACTGCATTTTAGGTTTCGGCAGGGATCTTGACGGAGACGGAGAGATCGACAGCGATACCGCTGTGCTCTCCTATTCGATGTCCGATTACGACCCGACCTCTTATTCCTCGCTCAGTATTCTTATTGATACAAAAATAAATAATAACGAAGCCTTTTTGTTTATCATGGATGAGTATTCCTACGATAAATACTGCGAGACCTTTAAAAATCTGTTCTCGGCGGACGGCGCAAAGGTACCTATTGATCAGGCGGGAGTAAAACTCTCGGATACCAATCTGGCGGTTTACGCAAAATCGGCAGAGCTTGCCGATGACCTCTATATTCTGCTGAGAAATTACGACCAAAGTCTGTCTGAAAAGGCCGCGCCCTATGTGGAGCTCTATAACAGTATTGTCGGCGCGCAGTAAAAGGAGATATAAAAATGCTTGAAAGTGTAATGGCCGAACAGCTTATTAAAAAGAATTGGGAACTGAGCGATACCCTCAAGGCGGTCGGAATAACCCTCGGTGCCCTGCTTGCCATGGGAATTTCGTGCGTGCTTCTTTTTACACCGGTTTATGTGCTTATTTTTCCCGCTTTTGTGGGAATATCCTATCTTGCATACAGGTTTATAACAAACCTTTTGGTGGAGTTTGAATACTGCATAGTCGACGGCGAACTGACGGTGGATAAAATTATCAACAAGAGCAAACGCAAAAAGGTTGTCACCGTTCAGGTTCGCAATTTTGAACTGTTTGAGCCGTACGATATGGAGAGAATATCGGGCGAGAGCTGCGCAGCGTATATCAGGGCCGCCGAGTGCGCCGTGCCCGAAAACGGATACTACGCCGCGTTTAATCAGCCCGGAATCGGCAGAACGATTCTTGTCTTTTCACCCAACGAAAAAATGCTCGCGCGCATTAAACCTTATCTGAGAAAAACACGCTAACTTTTGATCAATACGCACAAGGGGCGATTAAAGTGTACATACTTAACAATCAGCAGACCAAAAGTCTGGAGGACGCAACCGCTCAGTCGGGGATACCTCATATCTCACTTATGGAGTTTGCGGGAACTGCGGTATCCAGACAGATTATCAAATCAAACGACGTAACCGGCAAGCGCATAGCCGTTGTGTGCGGCTGCGGAAATAACGGCGGCGACGGTTTTGTCGCTGCGAGAAAGCTCTATGGGGCGGGCGCGCAGGTGACCATTTTGCTTGCTATGGGCGACCCCACCACCGACGATTCGCAGGAGATGTACCGACGTGCCTGCGAGCTGGATATTCCGGTAATTGTGCGCGAGAGCGAAGCGGCCTTCGGCGAGTGCATAAAATACGCCGATATAATTGTAGACGCTATTTTCGGCATTGGTTTTCACGGCAGCGCAAGACCTGCGATAAGCGAGATTTTTGAGATGATAAATAACTCCCAGGCGGTCGTCTATTCGGTAGACGTGCCAAGCGGAGTCGATTCCGACAACGGTCAGGTTGCGGGCGTCTGCGTAAAGGCCGACCATACGGTAACCTTTACCGCGCTCAAGCCAGGTCACGTTATTTTCCCCGCCGCTGATTTTTGCGGAGAGGTCGTAACAACATATATAGGCGTTCCCGACGATATTTTAGAGGCTCAGTCCACAAATATCCGCGCGCTTGATTTTGATTATATCAAATCCATTTTTGAAAAAAGAAAGAAAACAGCAACAAGGGCGACTATGGCAAGCTGCTTTCGGTATGCGGAAGCCTTGGAATGTGCGGCTCTGCCGTGCTTGCCGCAAAAGCTGCCGTATGTTCGGGCACGGGACTTGTAAAAATGGCAATGCCGCGCTCGATATATACTCCTATTTCAAGTCAGATTATCGAGCCTGTTATGGTTCTTCTTGAAGAAAACGAGGCGGGAACTCTCTCGGCGGACTGCAAGGAAAAGCTGCTTGCAAATATGGAGCTTGCAACCACCTGCCTTATCGGCTGCGGTCTCGGCCTTAACGATGACGTTGTCGAGGTCGTAAGAACGGTTATCGAAAATTCTAAAATACCCGTTGTCCTCGACGCCGACGGACTCAACGCCGCAGCAAAGAGTCCCGATATGCTTCTGCGCGCACAGGTCCCGGTTATTATGACCCCGCACCCGGGCGAAATGGGCAGACTTATAGGCAAGACAGCCGAAGAGGTACAGCAGCAGAGAATGAGCATAGCCTCCTCTTTTGCCATGACCTACGGCGTATACCTTGTGCTAAAGGGCGCAAATACAATTATCGCCGACCCGGACGGCAATATTTTTGTAAATCTTACCGGCAACCCCGGAATGTCAAAAGCCGGAAGCGGAGATGTGCTGGCGGGACTTATAGCTTCGCTGCTTGCGCAGGGACTTTCTCCCATCGGCGCGGCTGCCGCGGGCGTATATCTGCACGGCGCGGCGGGAGATATTGCGGCGGCGCGGTATTCTCAGAGATGCATGACCCCGCACGATATAATAGGCGCTCTGCCTGAGCTTATGCTTAAAATAGAAAACTGATTATTATATAAATTTTGGAAGTGAATAAAATGACTCCGTCAGAAACGGCACACAGAATAGTAATAAAGGTAGGAACGTCAACTTTAACGTACGAGAGCGGCAAGCCCAATATCCGCAGGGTTGAGGCACTTGCAAGAGTTCTTTCCGACCTGCATAATTCGGGAAAGGAGATTGTGCTTGTATCCTCCGGCGCGCTGGGCGTGGGCGTAGGCAAGCTGGGACTTGAAAAACGTCCCACCGAGGTTGAAAAACGTCAGGCGGTCGCTGCGGTAGGTCAGTGCGAGCTGATGTTTTTATACGATAAAATGTTCTCCGAATATACCTGCACGGTAGCGCAGGTTCTGCTTACCCCCGACGTTATCGACGATCAGCCGAGAAAACAGAATGTTATCAATACACTCGATACTCTATTGAAAATGGGAATCATTCCCGTTGTCAACGAGAACGATACGGTATCCACCGCCGAGATAGCGGGAGCAAATTTCGGTGATAACGACAGGCTTTCGGCAATTGTTGCAAAGCTGATAAACGCCGATATGCTTGTACTGCTTACCGACATCGACGGTCTGCACGACGGAGACCCCAGAAAGAACAAAAACGCCGTGCGTATTCCCGTTGTGCTTAACATTGATGAAAATGTTATGGCCCTTGCAGGCGGCACCGGCTCGGTAAGAGGTACCGGCGGCATGGTCACAAAGCTTCAGGCGGCTGAGCTTGCCTGCGAAGCGGGAATAGAGACATACATAATCAACGGAGAAAATCCGAAAACCCTGTATAAGCTTCTGGACGGAGAGACAGTGGGCACTCACTTTGTTGCCCGACGCAAAAATAACAACTAATTTTTTGGGGGAGTGATTACTTTGGATATAAATATTGTGCTGGCTGAAATGGGCAAAAAGGCAAAGGAGGCTTCAAGGCTTCTTGCCTGCGCCGATTCCGCCGTTAAAAACAGGGCTCTTTTAGCTATTGCTTCCGAACTGCGAAGCAAAACGGCAGCTCTTATCGAAGCAAACGCCAAAGATATTTCGGCGGGTGAGGCAAACGGACTTTCCTCCGCGCTTATCGACCGTTTAAGACTGACCGAAGAGAGAATCGAAGGCATGGCGCAGGGGGTAGAGGATATCGCAAAAATGAGCGACCCCGTGGGCGAGATTATCTCCGGCGGGCGCAGACCCAACGGACTGCAAATTGAAAAAATCCGTGTTCCGCTTGGCGTTATCGGAATTATTTACGAGGCAAGACCCAATGTTACCTCCGACGCTGCCGCGCTGTGCTTGAAATCGGGCAACGCGGTAATACTCAAGGGCGGTAAAGAGGCAATAAACTCCAACAAGGCGATAGCCGACCTTATGCGCTCGGCAATCGAGAGCGCGGGTCTTTGTAAAGACTGCATACAGCTTGTTGAGGATACCTCGCGCGAAGCGGCTTCGGCTCTTATGAGACTTAACGGATATCTCGACGTGCTTATTCCCCGAGGAGGTAAAGGGCTTATCCGCGCAGTCGTCGAGCAGTCCACCGTTCCGGTAATCGAAACGGGAGCGGGCAACTGCCACGTTTATGTCGATAAGGACGCAGACCTTGACATGGCGGCAAACATTATTTTTAACGCAAAGACCTCCCGTCCTTCGGTGTGCAACGCTATTGAGACAATTTTAGTTCATTCAGATATTGCCGATAAGGCTCTTGCAAAAATCAAGCAGAGACTCGATGAGAAAAAGGTTGAGATACGCGGCTGCGAAAAAACGCAGAGTCTGCTCGGCGCTTCGGTTGTTCCCGCGAGCGAGACCGATTACGACACCGAGTATCTCGATTATATCCTGGCCTGCAGGGTCGTTGAAAATTTAGATGAGGCAATAGAGCACATTACCAAGTATTCCAGCGGTCACAGCGAGTGTATTGTTACCGAAAACTACACCGCCGCGCAGGAGTTTGTTCAGAGAATAGACGCCGCCGCTGTATATATAAACGCGTCAACAAGGTTTACAGACGGCGGAGAGTTCGGCTACGGAGCGGAAATAGGCATTTCCACCCAAAAGCTCCATGCCAGAGGACCTATGGGACTATATGACCTTACAAGCGTTAAGTATATTATCCGCGGCAACGGACAGATAAGATGATTTTTCAGGAGATGAAAGATTATGGCTTCTAAAAACAAAGGAAAAAACACTCAGTACAGCGACAGGGGCAGCTACAACAAATATATGCTGGAGGAAGAGCAGCTCCGCAGGTCGAGCCTTCCCGATGACGACCTTCTGCTTGACGACCCGGATATAGAAGAACATCAGGTCAGAAGCAAAAACGCTCCCGCGCCCGGCAGTATAAAGGAAAAAATGGAGCAGCTTCGCAAAGCGGCCGACGAACGCCGCAAGGCAAAGGAATCACTGCCCAAGCTCGAGGAGACCTTTGACGGTCAGCTCAAAACCAAAACAGGCAGAAGAAAAGGCGTGCTGGCGCTTGGTATAGCTATCTGTACCTTTGCGCTTATCGGACTTGTTACCACTGTTTATCTGGCGGCTTCAGGCATAACCTATCTTGTTAAGAACAATCCCGCGCTTACAAGATATGACGATATCATAGCCCCGGTTGCCTATTTTGACCCGGCGCCTTTTGAAACCCTTGAGGGTGCAGATGCCGAGACGCTTATTTATATCTGTCTGTGGGAAACCTTGACCGTCAATAACGAAAAATACGAGATAAGCGACAACGGTAAAACAGTAGTTCCGGTCGCCGATGTCGATGAGACCGCGCAGAGGATCTTTGGCTCCGGCGCAAGGCTTGATTATTCGATTTTTGAGGGCAAGGAGACCGATATCGACTATATACCGGATTCTAACACGCTTGAGGTTTTCAATACCGGTATAGAGGGATTTACTCACAAAACCCTCAAGGTAAAGGGTCACGGTAATGAAAAAGAGGTCACCGTTGGTTACATAGAGCCTGATTCATACGGAATACCCGATGAAACTCAGAAAAAAGATGAGTATGCAAAAAAGATGATTTATATTGTCAAAAAGGACGACAGCACCGGAAAATGGTATGTAAGCGCGGTGCGTAAAGCGGACGATTAATGCATATTTTCAGATGATTTTTTCCGGCGGCGGCAGAAAGGTATCTGCCGCCGCTGTTCTTTTTACCCATTTTTTACCGATTTAAAGCGGCAATTTGTAATAATATTAGAAATGTTGCAATATCGGTTGACAAAGAGGCTTGTTTGTTAGATAATAAACAAAGATTGATATTTTATGTTTATAAGGGGCTGATTTGCATGGGCATGACTATTGCTCAGAAAATTATCAAAAATCACCTTGTCGAAGGTGAAATGGTTGTAGGTACAGATATCGGACTGCGCATAGACCAGACTCTTACCCAGGACGCCACAGGTACAATGGCATACCTAGAGTTTGAGGCTATGGGCGTTCCCAGAGTAAAGACCGAGCGTTCGGTTGCGTATATCGACCACAATACACTTCAGACAGGTTTTGAAAACGCCGACGACCACAGATTTATCCAGAGTATCGCCAAAAAGCACGGCATCTGGTATTCCCGTCCCGGCAACGGTATCTGCCATCAGGTACACCTTGAGCGCTTCGGAATTCCCGGTAAAACCCTTATCGGTTCGGACTCACACACACCCACAGGCGGCGGCATAGGTATGCTGGCTATGGGAGCGGGCGGACTTGACGTAGCGGTAGCTATGGGCGGCGGAACATATTACATCACAATGCCCTCCATGGTAAGGGTAAACCTTACCGGCAGGCTTCCGGCATGGGTTTCCGCCAAGGATATTATACTTGAGGTGCTTCGCCGTATGTCGGTTAAGGGCGGCGTAGGCAAAATAGTTGAGTACGGCGGCGAGGGAGTAAAGACCCTTACCGTTCCCGAGCGCGCTACAATTACAAATATGGGTGCGGAGCTCGGCGCGACCACCTCCATTTTCCCCTCCGACGAGATTACCCGCAGCTTTTTAAAGGCTCAGGGCAGAGAGCAGGATTATACCGAGCTTTCGGCAGACCCCGACGCTGTATATGATGAGGTTATCGAGATTAATCTTTCCGAGCTTGAGCCTCTTGCGGCCGCTCCCCATTCTCCCGATAACGTAAAGACAATAGAAGAGCTTGAGGGAAAAAAGATTGATCAGGTGCTTATTGGCTCCTGCACAAACTCCTCTTACCTTGATTTAATGCGTGTTGCCGCTATCTTAAAGGGCAAAACTGTTCATCCCGACGTAAGCCTGGGTATCGCTCCCGGCTCAAAGCAGGTTTACAATATGCTGGCGGCTAACGGCGCTCTTGCAGATATTATAGCTTCCGGCGCGAGAATCCTTGAGTGCGCATGCGGCCCCTGCATCGGCATGGGTCAGTCGCCCAATTCCGGCGGCATCTCGCTGCGCACCTTCAACCGCAACTTTGAGGGCAGAAGCGGAACAAAGGACGGTCAGGTTTATCTTGTAAGCCCCGAGACCGCCGCAGTATCCGCCATCGCAGGCGTATTTACCGACGCCCGCAAACTCGGTGACGCCGTAAATATCGAGCTTCCCGAGCATTTTATGATAAACGACAATATGGTCACTCCTCCCGCACCAGTAGAGGAGGCTGACAGCGTGGAAATTCTGCGCGGACCCAACATCAAGCCCTTCCCGGTCACACAGCCGCTGGAAGAGAATATAACCGCTAAGACCCTTTTAAAGGTTGGCGACAACATAACCACCGACCACATTATGCCTGCCGGCGCAAAGATTTTGCCCTACCGCTCAAATATCCCTTATCTTTCAAAATTCTGCTTTGCCGTATGCGACGAGCAGTTCCCCGAGCGCTGCAAGGCAGAGGGCAAGGGCATTGTAGTGGGCGGTAGCAACTACGGTCAGGGCTCCTCGCGTGAGCACGCCGCGCTTGTTCCTCTTTATCTCGGAATCAAGGCTGTTATCGTTAAGTCGTTTGCCCGTATTCACAAGGCAAACCTTATCAATGCAGGCATTTTGCCCCTTGAGTTTGTAAATGAGACCGACTACGATTCTATTGACCTTATGGACGAGCTTGAGCTTGCCGATATCCGCTCTATTATTGATAACGGCGGTACGGTCAAGGTCACAAACAAGACAAAGGGAACCAGCTTTGAGGTTTCCTGCGAGCTTTCACGCCGTCAGAGAGATATAATTCTTGCAGGCGGTCTGCTCAACTACACAAGAGAAAATGTTTAACTTTTGGAGGATATAAAAATGGAAGAGAAAATACAGGCAGCGCTTGCGAAATTTGAAAGCGTAATCCGTGAACAGCTCGAGCGCGTTGAAGCAATGAAAAAAGACAAGGATTTTACCGATTTTGCAAGCCTTGATAAGATTATAATCGGCGTTTGCGGCGGTGACGGCATCGGCCCCGTAATAACAAAAGAATCGGCAAGAGTACTTGAGTTCCTGCTTGCAGACGAAGTTGCGGCGGGCAAGGTTGAGTTTAAATACATCGACGGTCTTACAATAGAAAACCGCGTAGCCGTAAATAAAGCTATTCCCGATGACGTTCTGGCAGAGCTTAAAAAGTGCCACGTTATATTAAAGGGACCCACAACAACTCCCAGAGCGGGCGACCCCTGGCCCAACATCGAGAGCGCCAATGTTGCTATGCGCAAGGCTCTTGACCTTTTTGCAAACGTTCGTCCCGTTAAGGTTCCCGAGCAGGGCATCGACTGGACTTTCTTCCGTGAGAACACCGAGGGCGCTTACACTCTCGGATCCAAGGGCGTAAATGTTTCTGACGATCTTGCCGTTGACTTTACCGTTACCACCACTCAGGGAACCGAGCGTATCGCACGTCTTGCCTACGAGTACGCACGCAAGAACCACAAGGAAAGAGTTTCCATTATCACAAAGGCAAACGTAGTAAAGACCACCGACGGCAAGTTCTTAAAGCTCTGCCAGGAAATTGGCAAGGAATATCCCGAAATTACCACCGATGACTGGTACATTGACATTACAACGGCAAAGCTTGTTGACCAAAAGCGCCGCAGAGACTTTAAGGTATTTATTCTGCCCAACCTTTACGGCGATATCATCACCGACGAGGCTGCCGAGTTCCAGGGCGGCGTAGGTACTGCGGGTTCTGCAAACTACGGCAAGCACTATTCAATGTTCGAGGCTATCCACGGCTCGGCTCCCAGAATGGTTGCCGAGGGCAGAGGCAAATATGCAGACCCCTGCTCCATGCTCAGAGCTTCGGTCATGCTCCTTTCTCACATCGGTATGCAGAAGCAGGCAGATCTGCTTGAAAGAGCTCTCGACATCTGTATGTTCGAAGAGAAAAAGCTGGTTATCACCGGCCGCGATACCGGCTGCACCTGCGAGCAGTTCGGCGACTATGTAATGAATACCGTAAAATCGCTTTCATAATCTTATTAATAGGAATGAATAAACAATGAGTAAAAAGGAACGGATATCAAAACCGGTCATGAAGCGCCTGCCGAGATACCTGCGCTTTATGTCGGAGCTGATGGAAAAGGATATAAGAAGAATCTCGTCAAAAGAGCTCTCACAGCGCATGGGTCTTACCGCTTCGCAGATTCGACAGGATTTCAACTGCTTCGGCGGCTTCGGACAGCAGGGTTACGGATATGACGTTGATAAGCTGCACACAGAGATGAGCCGCATTTTAGGCGTAAACAATTCCTACGGCGCGGTGCTTGTCGGCGCAGGAAATCTGGGCAGAGCCATTGCCACACACGTTGCATTCGGCAAGGTGGGTTTTGAGCTTATCGGTATTTTTGATAAAAACCCC
>JAFRVM010000131.1 GCA_017438505.1 Clostridia bacterium
CAAATATCCTTTGATAAACGACAAAACGACCTTTTATGTTTGCAGAAACAATACCTGCCTCCCACCGACGAATGAGTGGTAGGAGTATACCGCAAGGCTGCGTTACCATCAGGTTCTAATGGTCGCAAGGCTGTGCAGGTTCAAGTCCTGTTACCCGCACCAGTCGAGAACCTCGACACGCAATTCGTGTACGGGGTTCTCTTTTTTATAATCTAATTTTCGCGTCAAAGCCCGTTATGAACACCGGCACCGGTCGAGAGCCCTGGGCGCGCAATTCGCGTACGGGGTTTTCTTTATTTTTGATCATGTTCCCGCACCTTAAGTCCGCTATTAACATCCACGCTGCTCGGTCACTGTGATTATGCTGCCGATGATAAACTGCATTAAATCAAAAAAACAAGCAACTTTATGCTGAATTATTGAAAAAATTCACAAGCTTGTGCTATAATGAATTATAAAATTTCAGCAGTTGTAGTTTGCAAGTGTCGGAGCTTGAGTGCAAAAATGTACAGATTACTGCTCTTGTTCCGACAAACCGGGTAGTTCAATCGTTATAATAGTGTAAGGGGGATTTCAATATGTCGAAAACTGTATTGCGTACGGATACGGATTTCGAGGCGTTTTATGAGAGACACTGGAAATATGTCTACCGTCTGTGCTTTACCTACATGAAAAGCGAGGCGGATTCGGAAGACTGCACGGAAGATGTCTTTGTCAAGGTGATGACCGGAAGCTTTGAGTTTGAGGATGAAACCCACGAGCGTAAATGGCTGACGGTAACGGCGATCAATTTGTGCAAGGACAGACTTAAAAGCTATGCGCGAAAGAATGTGGGCTCTATCGACGACGATATGATGCCCGAGATAGCCGCGCCGGAGCAGGAGGATAATTCCGATGTTTCGGAGGCACTGATGAATCTGCCGCCGAAGCTCAAGGACGTAATATTGCTTTTCTACTATGAGGGCTATTCGACGGATGAGATTGCCGCAATGCTCGGCAGACCGCCTTCAACAGTGCGAAATCAGTTAAGAGACGCGAGAAATCTTCTTAAATCCATTTTAGGAGGCGATTGAAAGTGAGCCAAAACAAAAACGAGCATATCCGCGAGTTTATAGATAATATAGAGCCTGCTGCCGGGGCAAAGGAACGCATGCTTGCAAATATAAAACGCAAGGCGGACGAGCAGACTTTGTCAAAAGAAACTGCCGCACCCGAGCATCAAAATACAAAGGTTATATCTATTAACAGCGTGATGAAATGGGTTCTGCCTGTTGCAGCCTGCTTTGTTATAGCCGTAATAGGAGCAAATGTTCTGTCCGGCATTTCAAAAGCTCCCGGAAATGTCGAATCGGGCAGTCAGATTATGGTGACAAATCCCTTTGTATCGGTGGAAAACGTAGGGGCTATAAAAGAAACGCTCGGATTTTCTATAGACGCACCGGTGGGCGCGGATGATGTTTCATACAGTATAATTGATAATGAGATAGCCGATATCAAATTTATGTTTGAAGGATACAGATACAATCTTCGGGCGTCAAAACAGAGCGGTGATTTTTCCGGACTTTACGGCGTTGAAGCAAGTACCGTTCAGATAGACTCCGGGCGGGACGCTATTTTGACTGTTATAGAAATCGACGGCGAGCAGTGCACAAAAATAAACTGGACAAACGGAAGTGTCAATTTCGTGCTGTCAAATACCGACGGCGCATCAAAAGAAGATGTTGCGGCGGTGTATGAAAGAATAAAATAGCACGGCAAAAGGGTTGTCGGAAGATTTTAGAAAATTTTTTCAAAATCTTCCGACATTTTTCTTTTCCCGTTCGTTATATATACAGAGAGGCAAAAAAGACCGCAGCGCACGGGCGGTATCAAGCCGACTCAAAACTTAAAAAAATTGAAATGAGGTTTATTAAAAATGAAAAAGCTTATTACTCTTGTACTTGCGGCTCTTATGCTGCTTTCCTTCGCATCCTGTTCTTCCAACAAAAAATCAAATTCTCAGACAGATGAAAACGTAACTCCCGCCGAGATAGAAGCGGCAATCGCAAAGGCTCTTGACGACGGTTATCTCTGCACGGTTGACGTTCCCGAGGACTCAATCTTTTCCAGCGCTATCGGCCGTCTTGATTTAAATAAGGTTATATCGTATGTTGCAAAGCAGACCACTGTTCCTTCTGTAAATATGGACAGCGTAGTAATTGCAAAATGCCAGCCCGGTTATGCCGATGAAGCGGTTACACTGTTTAACGAGTATTTTGCACAGACAATCGGTTATGTACGTCAGTATCCCTTTGGCGTTGCAAAGGCTGAAAACGCAAGAATTTACAAAGTCGGCGATACAGTAATGTTCATAATGGCCGGTGCTTCTGCAAGCGAAGACGCAACAGCAGAGGACGCTGCAAAGCTTGCTGCAGACGAGTATAAGAAGATCGACGAAGCCATAAAGAGCATTTTCGGCTCTGTTCCTGAAAACCTTGCTGTTGTACCCGAAAATTCCGGCAACAACGGCGGCGGTCTGATCGGCGGCTGATAAACCATGGTATTCTCAAGTCTGACGTTTCTTCTAATGTTCCTGCCTGCGGTACTGCTTGTTTACTTTGCAGTACCGCGGCAGATCAAGAATGCGGTACTGTTTTTTTTCAGTCTGCTTTTTTATGCATGGGGCGAGCCTATATACGTTTGCCTGATGATATTCTCCACCATCCTTGACTATACCTGCGGACGTCTTGTGGAAAAACACAGAGGTACATCCAGGCAGAAGATCGGTCTTATCATTTCGGTCTGCGTCAATTTGGGACTTCTGTTCTTCTTCAAGTACACCGATTTTTTCATCGGTACGGTCAACGGTATTTTCGGAAGCAGCATATCACCGCTTAATCTGCCGCTTCCCATC
>JAFRVM010000132.1 GCA_017438505.1 Clostridia bacterium
TTTACGAGCTTACGCCGCAGGTTTATCTTAAATTTGCCGACAACTGCGCGCCCCGCCCGGTAAGGCTTGAACAGAAAAACGAGGCGACGGTAAAGGTGGGCTCAAAACGCGGCGAAGACCCCGAAAAGGCTCTGGCGCAGATAATTTCCGCGCTGGAGGAAGCGAAAAAACAAATCGAAGGATAAAAGAAAAAAGGTTGACTGAATTTTATTTCAGTCAACCTTTTTATGTTAACGCTTAAAAATACTGATAATAAAAATAGCAGACATAATAAGTACGCTTGAGACGCTTATAAGAAAACCGACAAACGGATTAATAAGCGCATAATACCACGGTCTGTCGACAATATAGTGCACTGGAGAACCGTCCTTATCAACGGTATAAACATCGGTTAAATCAAAGTCAAGACCAGTGCCTTCAAGTGAGTTATTTTCCTCAAACTTATATATATTGTCAAGCTCAGCATCGGTACACTCGTGTGTTTCTATAAACTCTCCTGTTTTTGCGTTGTAAATATATGTGTCATACCACATAAGATAAAGTCTATCATCTTCAAGATAAAATTTTCCAATATCATTTTTTCCGTTCGGGATACTCAGCGACCACCTGAAGGTGCCGTCGATGCTATATACGTTAAGTGCTCCTGCGTCCGCATAGAACACATATACAAGCTGACTTTCATCATCGTATGCGACAGTGGAAACAGGCGCATAGGTCTGATACTCTTCGTGGGTGTGCTTGTAATCGTCGATTTTGTTATTATACAGGTAATTCGCAAAGAAAGCAAAGGCGATTCCTCCAAAAAACATTATATATAATAAGCCCATAAAAAAGTTTTTAATTTTCATCTTACCGGCAACCTCCCTTTTTCGTCTTTTCAAAGCCAATAACTTCCATTTAATTATAGCATTATACGAGATTAATTTCAATTAGATTTGTTTTCACAGAAAGCCTGGTAAAGCCTTTACAAATTATTTACAAAAGGTGATTGACAACTGAGAAAAAATGGGTATAATAATAATTAGCACTCGGGAAGTAAGAGTGCTAATTACCAAGAATTTACGATTACGGTGAGTTATTATGGATATAGGGGAAAGAAAACTTAAAATTTTATCCATTGTCGTAAATAACTATATTGAAACCGGTGAACCGGTCGGCTCAAAAAAGGTCTGCACCGAGCTTGAAAACAGTGTTTCCTCCGCTACCGTACGCAACGATATGGCGGAGCTCGGAACATACGGTTTTCTTGATCAGCCGCACACCTCGGCGGGCAGGATTCCCACACGTCAGGGTATTAGGCTTTATGTCGACAAGCTTATGCAAAAAAAAGAGCTTGACGGCAGGGAGCGGGATTACATTGACAGTATGCTGGCGGAATTTTCCCGCGAGCCGGAGAGATTTTTGCAGTCGGCATGCGAGTTTTTGGCTGCCGAGACAAATCTTGCGGTGCTTTACACCACCCCATCGGATAAGCTTGCGCGTATACGTCAGGTCGAGATTATCCCCACGGGCATGCGTACGGTCATTTTGATAATGGTAACCTCGGTCGGTGTGCTACGCAGCCGGGTATGCCGTCTGGATGTAGACCTTTACGCCGAGACGGTGCTGCTTTTCCGCAGGGTGCTCAACGAACAGCTTGCAGGCAAGGTACTTATGGAGATAACCCCGGCGTTTATTCAGAACGTCGCCGTTTCGCTGAAAGAACTTATGCTGGTAATATCGCCCCTTTTGCTGGCGGCCTCGGAGCTTGCCAAAAACGCTATGGAAACCCGCCTTGAACTCAAAGGCGCGGAAAATCTGCTTGCCCACCCCGATATAGACTATATGCAGGCAAGGGCGCTCTTCTCGCTTGTTTCAAGCAAAGAGGAGCTGCTGGGTATTATGGACACAGGCAAATCCTCCGCCAAGATTTTTATAGGCAAGGAGGCCGGCAGAAGCGAATTTGAGTTTTTGAGCTTTATTGTCAGTATGTATAAGATAGGCAATATGGGCGCGGGCTCAATAGGCGTTATAGGTCCCGTGCGCGTAGACTACGCCGATGTTTGCGCAAAGGTTGAATACTTTGCCGCGGCGGCAGGTCAGCTTATTATGCAGGCGCTGGGGGATGAAAATTAAACTTTCAGGGTAGGAGAGGTAAGAAAAATGAGTAAAAAAGACAAAATAAATGAGGAAATGGAAAA
>JAFRVM010000133.1 GCA_017438505.1 Clostridia bacterium
AATTTATAGGCTATTCGGAGAGATACCGAAGTGGTCATAACGGAGCGGTCTTGAAAACCGTCGGCGGGCAACCGTCCGTGGGTTCGAATCCCACTCTCTCCGCCAATCGGAGGGCGGGATCGCCGCCCTCCGGTAACTGAATAATAAACCTGCGGAAGTACCCAAGAGGCCGAAGGGGCTCCCCTGCTAAGGGAGTAGGCGGTCTTAAAGCCGCGCGAGGGTTCAAATCCCTCCTTCCGCGCCAAAATCCTGCACTGAATAGTGCAGGATTTTGCTATATATGGCGCAAATTCGCCATAATTACGCAGAAAAAGTTAGAAAAACAAATTGAGCAAAAGCTCTGACCACTTATTTGACCACTAAATTAACGTTTTTAGGTGTATTATTTGTACTGAAACCACCTGAAAATACAGAAAATAATGGGCTTATCTGCCGGAAACGTTACGAATAAACCGCTCCATTCGCTCCGCACTCTGCTTCCTCATTCGCTGCGAGACGTGGCCGTAAACGTCAAGGGTAAAGCTTGCGGTAGCATGGCCGAGATTTCCCTGAACGGTTTTTATATCGTCGCCGCTTTCGATGGATACGACGGCATAGCTATGCCGGAGATCGTGGAAGCGCTCTTCTGGAATTCCGATATCCGTTACAAGGCGCTTGAAGTACTTGTAAACCGTGAAATGACATAAATTACCGCCGAGCTCGTTTGTAAATACGAGATTCATCGGATTATTCCAAGCGCTGCTCGCTGCAATCATATTTTGATGCTGCTTGAACGATTCCGCTTTCAGAGCCGCCATCACAGAATCAGCCACAGTTATCAGCCTTGAGCGGCCGGACTTCGTGCTGACAAGGGTGTAGGTGCCGCCGACCTTCTGGGTTTTCTGGAGCTGCTTATTGATATAGATGGTGTTATGCTCAAAATCGACACAGTCCCAGGTCAGACCGAGAACCTCCCCCTGACGCATTCCCGTAAAGAGGGTGACCATATACACGTTTTCAAAGCGGGTCCCTTTGATTACCTTGAGGAAGGCGGCGATGTCCTTTTCCTCCATAGGGTGAAATTCTTTGCGCCGTACCTTCGGAAGAGTGCAAAGGTCTGATGGGTTGCTTTTGATCATCTCCATCTTCACTGCCTGCTCTAACGCGTGGTGAAAGATGCCGTGAATGTTTTTTACCGTTTTTGCGGATAGATCGTGCTCGGATTGCAGTGAGTTGTATAGCTGTTGAATCTGTATTGCGTGCAGCTGACCCAGCGCGATGTTGCCGAGTGTCGGCTTGATGTAGTGATCGCAGGCATTTTTGTACGAGGCAACAGTGTATGGCTTCAACACGGGTTCGATATACGTTTTCAGCCAAAGATCAAGCCATGCGCTGATTTTCATTTTGCTCGGCTCAAGATAATTGCCCTCGTCAACCTGTACTGCGATTTCAGAAAGCTTTTGCCTTACCTCTTTTTGCGTTTTCCCATAGTAATATTTTATTTTAGGCTTACCGGTTTTGGGATCAAAGCCGAGGGTGTATCGACCTTCCCAGCGCCCGTCAGGACGCTTTCTTATCATACCGGTGCCTTTTGGAGCTCTACCGGACATTATACCTCTCTTTCTTCAGTATAGAATTTGTACCTGTCAAAGCAAATTCCATGGTCATTATATCACTTTAATACTTTAAATCAAGATAAAATAGTGAGCCGCCTGATTTTGCTTCAGGCGGCTCATTGTCTTTAACTGAACTGGCGCTCAATCCAGGCGGCGAGCTTGTCCTTAGGAACGACCATGCGTCTGCCTAAGTACAGGGTGGGGAAGCCCTCCATGTGCATGAGGTTATATGCTCCCGCACGGGAAATGCCGAGAAAACCTGCAACCTGAGCTGCGTTAAGGGCGTAGGGAAGATCTTCAAATTTAATGTTGTTCATAATATTACTCCTTTTTATTATTTTAGATTTTGTTTATACCTATCCAAGCGTACGATTTTGTACGCAAGACGGGCATAGGTTTGTTTTATCTTGTATTATTGTTTACATAACTCTTTCTATTTTTCAAGAGGTTTCGTTAAATTCGGCATCTTATCGTATTTAAAAAGAATTTCAAAATAATCTGTACATACGTACGAGCGTACGGTCAGATCAGAGATTCAATGCCGAGGAAGCCGCGAACACGGCGG
>JAFRVM010000134.1 GCA_017438505.1 Clostridia bacterium
AGGGTTTTGATTTTCATTCCCTTTCTCAGTTTCAACTGGATTATGTCTTGGCTCTTATCAACACCCGCCCTCGTAAATGCCCTGGATGGCTCTCTCCTTTTGAGGTCTTTTGGGGTGTTGCACTTGCTTGACTTTCTGCCCCCCTCCCTTTAGGGCAAGGGAGGCCCGGGCAGTGCCCGGCTTTGATGCTTTGGCATCAATTAACTATAAATTAAACACCAAACAATAATTATGCGGTAATTTTATTCCCTAAAATACGCACAACCAAGCAAACCAAAACGGACGTGCCGTGTGCACGCCCGTTTTTTTCTGTACGATTAAAATTTATCGCTGTCGTAAAAAGTTATTTGATGCAACACATGCCCGCGGGGGTTCCCCGCTACTCGATGACGGTGGTGGGGACATCGACGGTTTCAACGCCGCCGGGAATTTTTGAGGATAGCTTGACAAGGTAATCCGAAAGTTCCTGCGCCTTGCTTCCAAAGAGCGGAAGCGGCTGGAAATTGTTTGTGGAATTGCCTGTCGAGGTGGTATAGCAGGGCACTATGCTGTATCCGGTTATCTGTGCCGCGCCATCTATATTTGCTATTCTCGGGCGGACAATCATACTCTTTTTGTTGGTATTGTTTACCGTGGAATTACCCGCGAAGGCAAAGTTGCCCAGCGAATAGAAAATATATTTGTCGGCGTATTTCTCTATTCCCTGCAAAACATGAGGGTGATGTCCCAGCACCATATCGGCGCCTTCGTCAATAAAGGCATGGGCGGCGCTGCGCTGTTCGGAGTTTGGTTTATCCTCAAGCTCGCTGCCCCAGTGGCATATTACCATAACAATATTGCGCGGGTTTTTGTACTTTTTGATCTCGCCCACTATGCTCTGGGTAAGAGCGTTTCCGCGCAGGCCGATTTTTACGCCGTCGTTAACGTAGTTGCCCACAATAATTATAACCTCAGTGTCGCCCACCTTGGCGACAACCGGAAGATTCTGCACCGCATAGGCGATGTTGGCATCCTCAAGAGCCTGCCTTGTCTCCTTGTAGCCGTCTTCAAGATAGTCGTAGCTGTGGTTGTTTGCAAGGGTTACGCCCTCTATCGAGCACGCCCACAAAATGGAGGAAGCCCAGTCGGGCTCACCCTTTATGCGATAGGTTTTGCGAGCCTGTTTTTCCTGAGTGGTAAGGGTGCCCTCAAGATTTACAAAGGTGTAACTGTCGTTTTCAAACAGGGTTTTTACATTGAGGAAGGGATAGGTTCCGCCCTTTTCTTTTATGTATTTGTAAAAACGGCTCTTGCTGCCCGCTCCGTTAAGGCTTCCCAGCGAGCAGTCGCCGGTTATGCTCATGACCGAGGAGCCCTCGCTTTGCATATTTATTCTTTCTATCTCAAGATATTTGCTCAGTTTTCCTTCGATATCGCCGTTTTCGTTTATAACCGGCTGGGTTATGTTTCCGGTAAAATAGTACTTTTTGCCGCTGACTACCGTGTAAAACTCGGAGTTTTCCTCCTTGACCATCCATTCGGAGTACATATCGCCCTGCTTCGAGGCGCTGACAAGCGAGGCGTGATAATCGGCGTTGCAAATCCAAACCAGAAGCGAAACGCATAGAATTGTGGATAAAAACTGAATAAATCCTTTTATGCCCGCCATAAACTGCCTCCCAATAAGATTGTTTAATTAATTATAACCCGAGTACGCTTCCTTTTCAAGAGCGCACAGAGGGCCGTAAATTAAATATTCTGTTAAATATTTAAAAACTATTGAGTTTTTTATTAAAATTTGAGATAATTAAGGTAACTGATTTGATTTTAATCTGTAACAATATATCTATAACAGTTGCCGGAGGTAATATCCTTGAAAGCGTTAATAATTGCAAACCCTTGCGCGGGTAAAAGAATAATTGCAAAGCAGATAAAGTTTATAGCCGGTCAGTTTTTAGACGCCGGTTACGATGTTAAGGTCCGCTACACAAAAGGCAGAAACGACGCCACCGAGCTTACGGAAGAGAATCCCGATGTTGATATTGTGGTCTGCTGCGGCGGAGACGGAACGGTCAACGAGGTTGTAAGCGGACTTATGAATATGTACGGCAAACGTCCGATGCTCGGCTACGTTCCGGCCGGTACAACCAACGATTTTGCCAACAGCCTGGGACTTTCGCACAAGCCCGAGCAGGCGGCGGCAAATATTGTAAACGGCAAGCCCTGTCCCATGGATATAGGCAGCTTTAACGGCCGCAATTTTGTTTATATAGCCAGCTTCGGCGCATTTACAAAAAGCTCCTACGCCACCCCGCAGAGCATGAAAAATGCACTCGGTCATTTTGCATATGTCCTTGAGGGCACAAAGGAAATAACCAATCTGCATCCTTATAAAATCAAGGCTCAGACCTCCGAAGGGGTCGTTATTGAGGGTTCGTATATCTTTGGCGCGGTCAGCAACACCACCTCGGTTGCGGGACTTATAAAGCTTAACGAAAACGAAGTGGCCATGTCCGACGGGCTTTTTGAGGTAATGCTTATAAAAATGCCCTCAAATATCATTGAACTGGGTAAAATAATAGCCTCTCTGCAGTCGCAGAAATACGACGATGAGCTTATAAAATTTATCCACACCGAGCGCGTGGTTTTCGAGTGCGAGGAGGAAATGCCGTGGACACTGGACGGCGAATATCAGCCCGGATCGCACACCGTTGAGGTAATAAATATCAAAAAGGCGATAACGCTGGTTAAGTAGGGAAAAAATGAAAACTGTCAAAATCAATTTTGCCGGATTCTGGGGCAGCTTTAAAAAAGACGACAACCTTTTTGTCAGACTTTTGCGAAAGCATTTTAATGTGGAAATAAGCGATAATCCCGACTTTGTAATATGCTCAAACCGCGGAGAGCCCTTTGAGTATATGAAGTACGACTGCGTCCGCATAATGTTTATGGGCGAAAATATGTCGCCCGATTTTACCGTTTTTGATTACTGCATCGGCTTCGACTTTCTACAGTTCGGCGACAGATATATGCGAATGCCCTTTGCCTTTTACTTTAACGACGGAATTTTTGACGTTTTTGAAAGACTCAGCCGCGAGCAGGCAAAGCAGATTCTGAAAAACAAAAAATACTTCTGCAATTTTATTTACGGGCATCAGTCCTCTCACGGAATGCGGGAAAAGCTATTTTACAAGCTGGGCGAATATAAGCCGGTCATCTCTCCCGGAAGCCACCTGAATAATATGGGCGGCGGGGAAAAAAGGTGCTCGTGGAAGGAAAAGAAGGACTTTGTAAGAGCCTCAAAGTTTACAATTGCCGGAGACAGCATTAATTATCCCGGCTTTGTGACCGAAAAAATTGTCGATCCGTTTATATGCCGCTCGATTCCGATTTATTTCGGCAGCACAAGAATCGACGAGGATTTTAATACCGACGCCTTTATATGGTGCCGCTCTGAAAGCGAGCTGGACAAAACCCTCGAGCGGGTAAAATATCTTGACACCCACGACGACGCATACATAGATATGCTTATGCAGTCTCCCCTTTTGTATGAAAATCAACTGGCGGATTTGTACGAAAATCTGGAGAAATTTTTGGTAAATATTTTTTCTCAACAGCCCCGGGACGCAATAAGAAGGGTGCGCTTTTTCGCGGCGGAAAAACACGAAAATCAACTTCGTGAGTATATGCGCAGGTGCGAAAAAACACCCGAATTTGTCAAAAAGATAAAAAGTTTTATAAAGTGATTGCAGCAGCAAGTCCCCACCGACAGGCGGCAAACCAAAACGGTCAGCTATCTCGCTGACCGTTTTTCTTGCGTACGATTAAAATGTAATATAGCCGCCAAACGTTCCGTGATGCAGCACATCGCCCGCGGGTGTTACCCGCGCCCGATGTCTTTGCGGAAGAAGGCGCCTTCGAAGGATATTTTGTCAACCGCTCTGTAGGCTTTTTCAAGGGCTTCGGGAAGGGTGTCCCCCAGCGCGGTAACGCCGAGAACTCTTCCGCCGTTTGTGACAAGCTTTCCGTCACGAAGAGCGGTTCCGGCATGGTAAACTACCGCGCCGTCTACCTGTCCGTTTTTGTCAAGACCGAAAATCTCCTTGCCC
>JAFRVM010000135.1 GCA_017438505.1 Clostridia bacterium
TATGCCATTACCGATTTATCGGGCGATACCGAGATAACCGACGTTACAAACGACACCCGCAAAATAAAAAAGGACGGCGTGTTTGTGTGTATTCCCGGTGCAAAATTCGACGGTCACGATTTTGCCGCTCAGGCGCTCGAGAGCGGCGCGGCGGCAATAGTCGTCTCGCGCGATCTGGGACTTGAAAAGCAGATCACTGTGCAGGATACCACAGTAGCCTTTGCCGATATGTGCTCAAACTATTTCGGCAATCCCAGCCGCGAGCTTAAAATGATAGGCATAACAGGCACAAACGGCAAGACCTCCACCTCCTCCATTATGCGCGATATTCTGCAGAGCAGAGGTTATAAGACCGGTCTTATCGGCACGGTGGAAAATATTATCGGCGACACCGTTATCCCCTCCACCCTCACCACCCCCGATTCCTACACCCTGAGTAGTCTTTTCAGAAAGATGGTTGACGAGGGCTGCACCCACTGCGTTATGGAGGTTTCCTCCCACGCGCTCAAGCAGCACCGCACCGAGGGCATACATTTTGATGTGGGTATTTTTACAAATCTCTCGCAGGATCACCTCGATTACCACAAAACGGTTGAGGATTATTTCTTCTCAAAGTGCAAGCTTTTCGACATTTGCGACACAGCCGTAATTAATATTGACGATAGGTATGGACAAATCATTTCTAAAGGTGTACAATGTAATTTAATAACCTACTCTATAGACTCCGATTCCTGCTATAAAGCTCAGGATATCAGCTACTATCCCGATCGCTGCGAATTCTGCGTTGAGCTTGACGGCAAATCAAGGCCGGTAACCCTTAAAATTCCCGGCAGATTTTCCGTTTACAACGGTCTTGCGGCCGTCTGCGGAGCAATAGCGGCAGGGTTTGAGCCCGACGACGCGTTCTCCGCCCTCTCGTGTGCTCACGGGGTTAAGGGTCGGGTAGAGGTTTTCCCCTGCGACCGCGACTGCACCTTTATAATCGACTACGCACACACCCCCGACGGGCTTTTAAAGGTTCTCGGCACTATCAAAGCCATGAATCCCGCTCGCATCGTCACCCTTTTCGGCTGCGGCGGCGACAGAGACAGAACCAAACGTCCCATTATGGGCGAAATCGCGGCGGAAAATTCCGACTTTGTAATAGTCACGTCGGATAACCCCCGCACCGAAAACCCCGGCGAGATAATAAAAGACATTCTGCCCGGTGTTGAGAAGCATTCCACCCCATACGCGGTGGTGGAAAACCGCCGCGAGGCAATAGCTTATGCCGTCGAGAACGCCAAAAGCGGCGACGTTATTCTGCTTGCGGGCAAGGGACACGAAACATACCAGATAATCGGAACGGAGAAAACTCACTTTGATGAGCGCGAGGTACTTGCCGAGCTGCTCGGTTAAGAGGTAAAAAATGGAACAGTTCACACTTAAA
This sequence comes from Clostridia bacterium, assembly GCA_017438505.1. Lineage (GTDB taxonomy): Bacteria > Bacillota > Clostridia > Oscillospirales > Acutalibacteraceae > RGIG2835. The sequence continues at coordinate 1,430 of JAFRVM010000135.1, forward strand.
CAGGCCGCGCAGGCTTTAGGCTCATCCTGCGGGTCTGAACAAACGGTAAAAAATGTAGTAATTGACACCCGGCTTGTGGAGGAAGGTTCCCTGTTTTTCGCAATAAAGGGAGAACGCTTCGACGGACACGATTTTGTCGGAGCCGCCCTTGAGGCGGGCGCCTGCGGCGCAGTCTGCACCCGCGTGCCGGAAGGCTGCGACAGCCGGAAAATAATTTTAGTTGACGATACGTCCGAGAGTTTTTTGGCGCTTGCCGCGTGGTACAGACAGCAGTTTGATATTCCGGTTGTAGGCATTACCGGAAGCGTAGGCAAAACCACCACAAAAGAGATGGTCGCCTGCGTGCTGGCAACCAAATACAAAACGCTTTTTACCGAGGGTAACCTCAATAATCAGATAGGCGTTCCCCGCATGTGCTTCAAGCTTGATAAAAGCTGCGGCGCGGCGGTGCTTGAGATGGGAATGAGCGCCTTCGGCGAGATTTCCTCCCTTACACGGGTAGTAAGACCGACAGTCGGACTTATTACCAATATCGGTGTAAGCCATATTGAAAACCTCGGCTCGCGCGAGGGAATTTTGAAGGCAAAAATGGAGATTCTGGAGGGTATGAATCCCGAAGCGCCCCTCTTTCTCAACGCCGACAACGACCTTTTATCGCTTGAAGGCAAAAACATAAAGGGACGCAAGGTTTACTACTATTCCGCACAGAGCAGGGATGCGGATTACTACGCCGAGAACATAAAAATCGGCGGACTTGGCAGCACCTTTGACGTTGTAGTAAAAGAAAGCGGCAGGCGGGTGAGCATAAATCTGCCCGCCGCAGGTATGCACAATGTGCTCAACGCCTGCGCCGCAATAGGCATCGGAGACCTGCTGGGAGTTGATATCAAAGACGCGGCAAAGGCTCTTGAGGGCTACACCCCCACGGGTATGCGCCAAAAGATAGTCAAAAAAGGAAGTCTTACCGTTATCGAGGACTGCTACAACGCAAGTCCCGACTCTGTTAAAGCCGCGCTTTCGGTTCTGCGCGATATAGAGTGCGACGGCAGACGCATCGCTGTTTTGGGCGATATGCTCGAGCTGGGAGCTTACGCAAAGGAGGCTCACACCGCCTGCGGTGAAGTCGCCGCACAGAGCGAGGTCGATATGCTGTTTGCCTACGGTGACAACGCCCGCTATTATGTGGAAGGCGTAGCCAAAAAAGGACTGTCCGGGAAATATTTTGAGGATAAAAACGAGCTTTTTAGCGCTCTTGCTGAATATATAGACGAAAATGATACTATATTATTTAAGGCAAGCCGCGGAATGAAGCTTGAAGAAATAATTGAAAGACTTTATACGGAGTGTGACATTAAATGAGCGGTTGGTTTTCTATTATCGCGGCAGCCATTGCTTTTGCAATCACGGCATCACTTGGCAAGGTAACAATACCCTTTCTGCATAAGCTGCACTACGGCCAGACCATCAAAGAGATAGGCCCTACATGGCATCAGAAAAAACAGGGTACCCCCACCATGGGCGGAATAATGTTTATTACAGGTATAATAATAGCGGCGGCGCTCGCTGTTCCGGCCTACTACTTTGCCTCCCGTGAGGCGGAGACTGTAAGCCTCGGTTCCCTCTCGGTTGTTAAAATCTGGGCGGGAGTCGCCATGGGTCTTGCCTACGGTATTATAGGTTTTGCCGACGACTACATAAAGGTTGTCAAAAAGCAGAACCTGGGTCTTACCGCAAAGCAGAAGCTGGCGGCGCAGATTCTTGTCGGCGCGGCATATCTCGGAATACTCGCTCTTTTCGGCGGGGATTCCACAACCCTCATCCCCTTTGCCGGCGCGGTAAAAATGAGCCCCTATCTTTACTACCCGCTCGCTCTGTTTATTATTGTAGGCTTTGTAAACGCTGTCAACCTGACCGACGGCATAGACGGTCTTGCGGCATCGGTAACAGGCTTTGCCGCAATTGTTCTTATGACAATCGCCTCTCTTCGCTCGGTATTCGGCATGAGCATTCTTGCCGCCTGCGTTGCCGGAGGATGCATCGGTTTTCTTATCTGGAACTTCTTCCCTGCAAAGGTGTTTATGGGCGATACCGGCTCGCTCTTTTTGGGAGGAATGTTTGTTGCCCTTGCCTTCGGTATGGATCTTCCCATAATTATTATCCCCGTGGGTATCATTTACCTTTGCGAGGCGGGCTCGGTTATGCTTCAGGTGGCTTACTTTAAAATTACCCACGGCAAGCGAATTTTCAAAATGAGCCCGATTCACCACCACTTTGAAATGTCCGGCTGGAGCGAGGTTAAAATAGTCTCCGTTTTCAGCGCGGTAACGCTTATTTTCGGTATTATTACCATTTTATTGGTTTACTTTGGATTAAAGTAATTTTACAGCTGTCAGAAAATCTGATGAAAGGGGAAAAGATATGAAAGACAGCAAGCCCCGCACCTTCCTCGGCGGTCTGTTTTACACAGGCGGTCAGACCGATATTTTACTCTTGTGTTCAATAATCTTTACTGTCGGCGTAGGACTTATATGCCTTTGGTCTGCAAGCTACGCTGTTGCGCTTAACCAGGGAATGCCCAGCTACGGAATTGCCCTTAAGCAGGCAGGATACGCAGCCCTTGGCACGGTAGTAATGCTGGCCCTGTCCCACTTCGATTACAAAAAGCTCAATACTCCGACTATTGTTTACGCAGTATTAGCGCTTTCATTTATTCTGCTTTTAATTTCTCTTGCGGGCGAAGGCGATAAAAACGGAATAAAACGCTGGATTTATATCGGCTCTTTTCAGTTCCAGCCCTCTGAGATAACAAAACTTGCTCTTATTCTGTTTTATTCCTATGTTGTCGATAAATACTACATTCAGTTAAAGAAAAAACGCCGCGGAACCCGGGATGTCATCACCGGAATAAAGTATTCCTACATTCCGTTTTTTATTCCCCTGCTGGCAAGCTGCGCGCTGCTGTATAAGCAGCCACACCTTTCATGTATGATTCTCATTACCGGCATCACCTTTACCATGATGTATGTCGGCGGAGTGCGCACAAAGCTGCTTATAGCGCCTATTATCGCCGGCGGCCTGACATTCGGGATTCTCGCAATGACCGGATATTTTAAGGCGAGAATGGATCTTTGGCTTAATCCTTTTTCCGATCCCTCGGGAAAAGGCTGGCAGATGATTCAGTCCTTCTATGCAATAGGATCGGGCGGATTTTTAGGAGTAGGTCTGGGAAATTCCCGTCTTAAATATATGTATCTTCCCGAGCCCGAAAATGATTTTATCTTCTCGGTAATATGTGAAGAGCTCGGATTTCTGGGAGCACTTTTTATCGTGGTGCTTTTCGCTCTGATTGTTTTTTTCGGCCTGCGAATCGCATATCAGGCAAGAGATAAATTCGGAGCTATGATAGTTTTCGGAACAATTATGCAGATCGGTATGCAGGCGCTTGTAAATATGTGCGTTGTTACCGGACTGTTTCCCAACACGGGTATAAGCCTGCCCTTCTTCAGCTCCGGCGGCACCTCTCTTGTGGTGCTGATGGCACAGCTCGGCCTTGTGCTTTCGGTTGCCCGTAAATCAAATATGAAGAAATTAGGCTGATTTTTTGGAGGTATATCCGTATGAAATATCTTATTGCCGGCGGCGGCACCGCGGGGCATATCAACCCCGCTCTTGCTATAGCCGGAGTTATCAAAGAACACCAGCCCGATGCCGATATTCTTTTTGTCGGCGCGCCAAATTCCATGGAAGCGCGTCTTGTTCCGGCCGCCGGGTATAAACTTACAACCATGGAGGTCGCAGGTTTTCAGAGGAAAATCAGCCGCGAGAATATCAAACGGAATATGCAGGCTGTTCATTATCTTCTTCATTCCGGCGCTAAAACAAACGAAATAATAAATGATTTTAAACCTGATATTGCAATAGGTACGGGCGGATATGTCAGCGGACCTATTCTCCGCAAGGCGGCTTCAAAGGGTGTTCCCATAGTTATTCACGAGCAGAACGCCTTCCCCGGCGTCACAACCAAGCTCTTATCCAAAAGCGCGCGCTGTGTGATGCTCGCAGTTGAGGATACAAAAAAGCATCTGGGCGACGGAATCTCATGGGAGATTACCGGCAACCCGCTTCGCTCCGACATTTTCAAGTATGACCGAAAAGCGGCCCGCGCCGAGCTCGGTCTTTCCGATTCCGAGCAGCTTGTCGTTTCCTTCGGCGGCTCTCTGGGTGCAAGAGCTATAAACGAGGGCGTTATTGACTTTATTGTCAAAAATGCCAAGACAAAGATGTGCCGTCACATCCACGCCTACGGTCAGTACGGGAAATGGCTGCCCGAGGAGATTGAAAAAAAGGGCGGCATCAAACTTGCGGACTATCCTTTTATTGACATAAGAGAATATATAAACGATATGCCCCGCGTCATGGCGGCTGCCGATCTCGTTATCTGCCGCAGCGGCGCTATTACCCTTTCCGAGCTTCAGGCTCAGGGCAAGGCATCAATACTAATTCCCTCCCCCAACGTCGCCGAAAACCACCAGTACCACAATGCTATGGCGCTTGTAAACCGCGGCGCGGCGAAAATCA
>JAFRVM010000136.1 GCA_017438505.1 Clostridia bacterium
CCCTGGTTCCTTGTAGGCGATTATCCCGATCTCGCTCTGCTTATAAAGCAGGCGCGCGAGATAAACTCCGGCATGCCCTCCTTTGTTTTTGACAGAATTACCGAGATCATGAAGGAAAAAGGCATTACCGATTATAAACGCGTAGGTCTTTACGGCATCACATACAAAGAGGACGTTGACGATATCAGAGAGAGTCCCACTCTCCAGCTTATCGACGTTATGAACAGCCGCGCAGGCGTTTGCCCCGCACTCTATGATCCCATGGTAGCCAAAAAGTTAAACGATAATCAGTATATGGACTTTGGTGAGTTCCTCGCAAATATCGACATGGTAGTTATTATGGTAGGTCACAGCCACCTTAAAGAGCACCTTGACGATATCAAAAACCTGCCCATTTTAGATACACGTCATGTCTGCTTCCTCGACGGAGTATACAGACTGTAATCTTTAGCCAGATTTATACAAAAACGGATTGGTGAAACAGAAATGAAAAAGGTAATGCTTGTCTTTGGAACACGTCCCGAGGCAATAAAAATGTGTCCGCTCGTCAACGCTCTTAAGCAGAAAAAGGACGAGATAGAAACGGTTGTATGCGTCAGCGGTCAGCACCGCCAGATGCTCAACCAGGTTCTTGAGGCGTTTGAGGTTGAGCCCGATTACAATCTGGACATAATGAAGGACAGACAGGATTTATTTGATATAACCTGCAACATTCTTCAGAAGATAAAGGCGGTGCTCGAGCAGGAAAAGCCCGACGTTGTGCTTGTTCACGGCGATACCACAACCACCTTTGTCACCTCGCTTGCCTGTTTTTATCTGCAGATTCCCGTCGGTCACGTTGAGGCGGGTCTGCGTACCTACAACATTTTTTCACCCTATCCCGAAGAGTTCAACCGTCAGGCGGTAGGCATTGTGGCACAGTATAATTTTGCCCCCACCGAGCTTTCAAAGCAGAATCTGATTCGTGAGGGCAAGGACGAAAAGTCGGTTTATGTTACCGGCAACACCGCAATTGACGCTCTGCGCACCACTGTGCGCGAAAGCTACTCGCACCCCGACCTTGACTGGGCAGCCGGCAGCAGACTTGTGCTGCTGACCGCTCACCGCCGCGAAAATCTGGGCGAGCCTATGCACCATATGTTCAGGGCAATTCGCCGCATAGTTGATCAGATGCCCGACGTCAAGGTGATCTATCCCATTCACATGAATCCGGTTGTCCGCGCTATCTGTAAAGAGGAGCTGGGCGACCACGACCGCATAAGAATAATAGAACCGCTGGATGTGCTGGATTTCCACAATTTTATGGCAAGATCGCACATCATTCTGACCGACAGCGGCGGAATACAGGAAGAGGCGCCCTCGCTGGGTAAGCCTGTTCTTGTCATGCGCGATACCACCGAGCGCCCCGAGGGCATTGCCGCGGGCACATTAAAGCTTGTGGGAACCGATGAAAATACAATTTATGAAGCGTTTGCCCGTCTTTTGACCGACAAAGAGGAATACGAGAGCATGAGCAAGGCCTCCAACCCCTACGGCGACGGTCACGCGTGCGAGAGAATAGTCGATATTCTGCTCCGAAACTAATTCTATAAGGAAAGGACCGCCCGTAAGCGAAACTGCGCTGCCGGGCGGCAATTGCTCTTATGATTTCAAATCAAGAAGTAAAAACAAGCGTAGAGCTTACCGAGGGAAACCGACTTTACGCCGAATGTCATAACATTTCAGAGAATCACGAGTACGCCTTTTATGTAAAAAAGGACGGCAAAAAGGTGGATACCTTCTGGTACAGCAACAAGCCCAACTGTGTATACTGGCTTACCGAGCCCGGAGTATATACCGTAACCACCTTTGTACGAAATCCGCAGGGTGAGGTTGCCGTTGCCGATTCGGCGCCGGTCAATTTTGAGGGCGTAAGCATTATTGTGGGCAACGCCGGAAAACGCAAATTCGACCCGCTTGCGTGGGCAAAAAATATAAAATCGGTTGCAGAGGAAATCTGGAAAAACCGCACCCGCATGGTCCGTATTGCCGCTTACGACCACAAAATGGCCGGCAAGGACTCCTACCTCGGCATTGTGTGGAACGTACTTAGCCCTCTTATCCAGATAGGCGCCTACTGGTTTGTTTTCGGCATGGGAATCCGAGGCGGCAGACCGGTTGCAAGCCCCTATGACAAAAGTGTGACCATACCTTTTCTTGCGTGGATGCTGTGCGGACTTATCCCATGGCTGTTTATCAACGCCGGCATTGTGCGCGGCGCGGCCTCGGTTTACTCCAAGGCGGCAATCGCGCTTCGTCTGCGCTATCCCATTTCCACCATTCCTGCCGGCAGCGTGCTTATTGACCTTTTTGACCACTTTATAATGCTGGGTATACTTGTTATTACCCTGCTTGTGCACAAAATATGGCCGAATATTTACTGGCTCAACATTGTTTACTATATTTTGGCCGCCTATCTCATGCTGACGGCGCTGGCAATGCTCACGTCGACGCTCACCATGATAGCGCGTGACTTCCAGCTTCTTATAAATTCCCTCATGCGTCTGCTCTTCTTTATGACCCCCGTTGTGTGGACTCCCGATCTAATGGGTCCCAAGGCGCAGTTTATCTTAAAGCTCAACCCCTTCCTTTATATAATCGACGGCTTCCGCGACAGCCTGCTCTACAACAAAAATTTCTGGGAACGCCCGGTCTGGATGGCTTATTTCTGGATATTCTTTGTTATTCTGCTCGCCATAGGCTGCGGAGCGCAAAAACGCTACAAGGATCATTTCCTTGATCTGCTGTAATCAGGGGAGGAAAGGTATATGGAAAGCAAATATACGGTTGTAGCCGAAAACGTCACTAAGATGTACAAGATGTACTCCAAGCAGTCGGACAAATTAAAGGATTTATTCCTCGGCCGCAGCAAGGCGCATGAGTTTTACGCCCTCAAAGGCGTATCCTTTACCGCCGAAGCCGGCGACAGTGTAGGTCTTATCGGACTTAACGGCAGCGGAAAATCCACCCTTGCAAACATTATCGGCGGAATTTCCACCCCCACCGAGGGTAAGATCATTCTGGGCGGCGAGCCTTCGCTTATCTCGGTAGGCGCGGGCATGAATCTGCAGATGACCGGCAGGGAGAACGTCTATTATAAAGGCCTGCTAATCGGTCTTACCCCCAAAGAGATAGATGAAATTATGGGCAAGGTAATCGAATTTGCCGATATCGGCAGCTTTTTCGACCAGCCCATGAAGGTCTATTCCTCCGGTATGCGCGCCCGTCTGGGCTTTGCCATATCGGTAAACATAGACCCCGAAATTCTTATTATAGACGAGGCGCTCTCGGTAGGCGACCCCAGCTTTACCCAAAAATGCCTCGACCGAATGAACGCTTTCAGGGCAAAGGACAAGACCATTTTCTTTGTAAGCCACAGTCTGCCCCAGATGAAGGAGTTCTGCAACAAGGTTTTGTGGCTTGAGTACGGCGTGCGCAAGGCCTTCGGCCCGGTGGATGAGGTTCTGCCCCTTTACGAGCATTTTATCCAGGCCTTCAACAAAATGTCTCCCAAAGAGAAAAAGGAGTACACCGCCAAGGTTATCGAAAACCACAGCCACATGCTCATCACCGACTAGCCACTACCGTGGCGGTTTAGTGTTGCATCAAACAACTCTTAATAAAGCACCAACCTTTTATTTACAAGAAAAATCCAGTCCCACAGTTAAGACTTCCCCTGCAAAAGGGGAAGCCTTATTATTAAGAAAATGGAGATTTTACAATGGCAAAAGTGAGCCTGCGGGCAAAACGCGAACGGTTTATTGTTAATATTACCCGCAAAAACGCCTTTTTGCGCACTTCGGTGGACAAGGCAAGAAGTGTGCGCGACAGTGTAAACAACGTCCGCCGCAAAATCGGTTACAAAACCGCCAATAAAATTTTATTCTGGCAGGACAGACGCGACAACGCTTCCGATTTAAACTACTTTGAGCATATGCGCCCCTTCCTCGACGCCATGCCTGGGTCAAACGGCGGCAGATTTTATCTGCCCTATGACGTTGATATGGGGATTATCTGCGACGAGTTTCTCTACAATTCCTATAAATCGGCCGCCCGCATGCACCCGGTAACGCCCGAAAACTACAAAAATGTGCTGGAAAAGCTCGACCTTTTGCTTGTCGCTTCGGCGTGGAAAGGGCTTGAGGGAGAGTGGACGGGTCTCGGCGAAGAGGGTCACCCCCTCAGGGCAAAGCTTTTTGAAATAATCGAGCTTGCCAAGGGCAAAAATATTCCGGTCATTTTTTATTCCAAGGAAGATCCGCCCAACTACAAGCTGTTTCTGGATTTTGCCAGGCGGTGCGACTGCGTTTTTACAAGCTGCGCCGTGGTGATGTAAAATTACAAACGCGACTGCGGTCACGACTGTGTGGATACCCTTTGTTTTTCTATAAATCCCCTTTACCACAACCCGGTGGGTCTGTACGCCTACCCCAAGGATAACGCGGTGCTTTTTGCCGGAACGTGGATGACCAAATACCCCGAAAGGCTTGCCGATATGCGGGTTATGTTCGACGGAGTGCTGGGGGCAGGATACCGGCTCAAAATCCTTGACAGGTGCTTCAGCCGCTTTAACACCCGCTATGTTTTTCCGCAGAAATACTGGAAGTTTGTTTCACCGGAGATATCACATGAATATTTGCAGAAAGTTCACAAGCTGTATAACTGGGCGATAAATATAAACACAATAAAAGACAGCGCGACCATGTTTGCCAACAGGGTTTACGAGCTCCAGGCAAACGGCAATCTCATGATTTCCAACCACAGCGTGGGCGTGGAAAAGATGTTCCCGGGCATCTTTGTTGTGGATACCGAGGAGGACGTTATCAGGGCGCTTACCTCTTTGACCGCCGAGGAAATTTTTGCAAAGCAGACCGAGGGTGTGCGCAGGGTAATGACGGGGGAGACCTGCTTTGACCGTGTGGGCAAAATTCTGCGCGCGGCGGGTATCAAAGCAAGTCAGCCCGAAAGAAAGGTGCTCGTTTTTGCTCAAAATGTCGATTTTGCAAAAAAAATCTGCGAAAATCAGAGTTATAAGGCGGGCAGGGTAGAGGTCGCCGCGCTTGATTCTTTGAGCGATGATCGCATTAAAAGCTATGACATAATCGCCTTTATGGACGAGAGCGAAAATTACGACAGTTTCTACCTCGAGGATATGATAAACGGCTTTAAATATACCGCCTGCGACTATATCACTCAGGATCCGGCAGTTCGCCACGGTTACGTCGGCGTGATGAAAAACCGAAACAGAACGGTTTTCTGGCAAGAGGCATTTGCCGCAGACCGGCTTGCTTCGTTTGAGGGCGTAACAGAGCTTAAAAACGGTTACAGCACAGGGCGGACAACGTCCGCTTTTAATGCTCTGGCGTCACATAACTCTTAACAAAACACCCAATATGTTTTATAAGGGTGTATAATTCCCTAAAAAAATCCCTCCGTCAACGCCTTAGGGCGTTGCCACCTCCCTTTAAGGCAAGGGAGGCTTATTTTATCACATCCAAGCAAACCAAAACGGACAGCACTTGATGCTGTCCGTTTTTCTCTGTACGATTAAAATTTACTGCTGTCGCAAAAAGTTGCGTGATGCAACACACGGGAAGCGGGCACTGCCCGCACGCTTAGAGACTGCCGAGTATCTTCTCGACCTTGACGAGCTGAGCGCGGATTTTGAGCTTCTGGGGGCATTTGCTCTCGCAGAAGCCGCAGCCCTGACAGTCTTTTATGGTCTTTCCGCCGTTTTTGATGTAATTTGCGTAATTTTCCCTCGCAAAATCGGTAAGACCGTAAACATTGTGGTGGGTATAGAGGTTGAAAATCTGGGGTATATTTATCTCGGCGGGGCATGGCTGGCAGTAGCTGCAGCCTGTGCAGTAAAGGTCGGAAAACTTCTTTATCTGTTCGTTTGCCTCGGAAATCTGCTCCCACTGCTCGCCTGTCAGATAGTTTTCGCTGCTCGCGATCTCAAGATTTTTGCGCACAACGTCAATAGTCTGCATGCCCGAAAGAGCCAAGGATACATTGGGATTGCCCAGTACAAAGCGCAGAGCAAGCTCGTATGTGGCCACCGAGGGTTTGCCGGTAAGACGGCTGTAAAGGTCGGAGGGAATGGCAAGTCTGCCTCCGCCGACAGGTCCCATAATGGCAACGCCCAGACCCTTGCTTGCGGCGTAGGCTATCATTTCTTCGTTTCTTCTGTCCAGAATATTGTACTGCACCAGCATGCTTTCCATAATCTGGGCGGTGTCGATAATATACTTTATGGTATCGGGGGTATCGTGGAAAGAAAACGAGATGTGACGGATAAGACCTTCTTCTTTGGCCTTTTGAGCTTCATTTAAGAGGTCACAGCCCAGAACCTTCTGGTCAAACGACTGGCGAGAGAGCGACCAGAAATGGTAGTAATCCACATAGTCGGTGCCCATGCGGGTAAGGCTTTCCTCCAGCACCCTGCGGTAATCGGAGGGTTTTTCCACAAGCTCAAGGGGAATTTTGGTGGTAAGCTTGACATTTCCGCGTACCTTTGAGAGAACCTTTCCCATCATGGCTTCGCTGTTTGAGTGGCAGTAATAGTAGGCCGAATCAAAGTAGTTTACGCCGTTATTGTAGGCGGTAAGCAGCATTTCGGTGCATTTGTCCTCGTCAAGATACCATTTTCCGTCCTTTTCGTACTCGGGCAGACGCATACATCCGAAACCGAGACACGAAACCAGATCGCCGGTGTTGCCGTATTTTCTGTACTTCATCCTTTTTTGTCCTCCCCTGTTGCATTTTTATTTTATACGCCTATTTTTGCCTTTACGTCTTCTACTATTTTATCGGCAAAAAGATTTGCCTTTGCCGCGCTGGGAGCCTTTGCGGTGATGTAAATTTTAACCTTGGGCTCGGTGCCGCTGGGTCTGACTATCGCCGTGCAGTCGCCCTCGAGAGTGTAGTAGAGAACGTTTGACTTGGGCAGCTCGATAGCCTGCTTTTCACCTGTCTCGACAATGGTTTTTTCGGACTTGAGAATATCGGAAACCGTAAGCACCTTTCTGCCCGCGAGAGACTCAAAGGGGTGCTCACGCAGATTCTCCATGAGCTGTTTCATCTGGCTCATACCGGCGAGACCCTCAAAGGCAAAGTTGCCCACCTTTGTGATGTAGTAGCCGTATTTTTCATACAGCGAATCCATAACATCGGCAAGATTTTTGCCCTGTTTTTTATAGTAAGCGGCCATTTCGCAAATGAGCATGCAGGCGGTAACCGCGTCCTTATCGCGTACAAAAGAGCCGCCCATATAGCCGTAGCTCTCCTCAAAGCCGAAAATAAAGTCGCTCTCCTTGCCCTCTGCTTCAAGACGTGCGATTTTATCGCCTATCCACTTAAAGCCGGTAAGAACGCTGTAAATTTTAACTCCGTAGCTCTCGCCGATAACGTCGGCAAGGGGTGTGGAAACTATTGATTTGATTGCAACGGGGTGCTCGGGCAGAGTGCCGTTGGCTATTCTGCCTTTAAGTATGTAGTCGATAAGCATACAGCCTACTTCATTGCCCGTCATAAGACGGTATGTGCCGTTCTGCTTTACCGCTATGCCAACGCGGTCGGCGTCGGGGTCGGTTGCCAGCAGCAGGTCGGGGTCGACCTTGTCGGCAAGAGCGAAAGCGCACTTGAAGGCTTCGGGAAATTCGGGGTTGGGATAGGGCGCTGTGGGGAAGTTTCCGTCGGGATTTTCCTGCTCGGGAACAACAAAAACGTCCTCAACGCCGATTTCGGCGAGCATTCTGCGAACAGGCTTGTTGCCTGTACCGTTGAGCGGAGTGTAAACAACGCGCAGACCCGCGCCCTTTGCCATGCCGGGATTAATTGCGCTGCCCAGCACGCAGGCGTTGAACTTGTCGCAAACGTCCTGACCGATAAATTCGATCATGCCGCAAGAGAGTCCCTGCTCAAAGTCGATCTTTTTAACACCTTCGAAGGTATCGACCGACTGGATATTCTCATAAACCTTGCCTGCCGCTTCGTCTGTCATCTGACAGCCGTCGGGGCCGTAAACCTTGTAGCCGTTGTACTTTGAGGGGTTGTGGCTGGCGGTGATAACAATGCCTGCGCTTGTTTTAAGCTCTCTAACGGCAAAGGAGAGCATGGGGGTGGGCATAAGCTCGGGGTAGATGTAAACTTTTATGCCGTTGCCTGCCAGAACTGCCGCCGCATCGCGTGCAAAAACGTCCGATTTGATTCTGGAATCGTAAGCGATGGCAACCGAAGGATTTTTAAACTCGTCAAGAATGTAGTCGGCAAGACCCTGGGTGGCCCTTCTGATGGTGTAGATGTTCATGCGAAATGTTCCCGCGGCGATAACTCCGCGCAGGCCGGCTGTGCCGAACTCAAGATCGCAGGAAAATCTTTCTTCTATTTCATGAGCGTCGTCTTTAATACTTTTTAATTCTTCAATAAGATTGGGATCATCGGTGGCCTTTTCCAGCCACTGAGCGTATTTTTCCATATAATTCATAATAAATTTCCTCCTTTTCCTAATAATACCACCCGGCGGGGATAAAATCAAGTGTCGCTCTTGCCGTTCACAAAAATTTATTTCCACCTGTCGGTGGGGACGTGTGTTGCATCACGGAACTTTTGCGGCTATATTACATTTTAATCGTACGCAAGAAAAACGGACAGCATCAGGTGCTGTCCGTTTTGGCCTGTTCTGAAGTGATAAAATAAGCCTCCCTTGCCCTAAAGGGAGGTGGATGCCGTAAGGCAGACGGAGGGATTGTCGATAAAATATTATTAAGTATCAATCCTTCAGTCAGCTTCGCTGACAGCTCCCTTTAGGCAAGGGAGCCTTTTTTATGCGCCAAAAGTACCTTAATGCCAAAGCATCAAAAGCGGACGTTGTCCGCCCTGCGCTTATAATTTCAGTTTTTTTCTCAGCTCATCAAGATACTCTATATGGCCTATATGCCTGTCCTCCTGCCTGGCTTGAGTGTAGTACAATTCAAAGGTCTCCGCAGCCTTTTCAATTTCGCCCAAATGACCGTAAATCATAGCTTCCTCAAGCAAAATCAGGTGTGAATTGGTCGTATCAAAATACGGATACTCGCGGCGATGCTCCAAAACAGCCTGACGGCTTGAGAGCAAGTCGAAAACCGGAAGAACGCAGTCGATAATTTCGGCGGTTATTTCCCGCGTGATTTTCTCGGTGTTTTTTCTCAAATCAAAGGTAGTGGTCTTGCTACTGTCCCTGCTTTTCACCGCTCCGAGGCGGGTGCGGATATTGCAATCGTATTCGTGATAGTACTTTTTTGTGTTTTCAAAGTCAAAACTTCTCGCCACACATTCGGGAACCCTTATGCCCACGTTTACCCACATCAAATGGGTTTCGTCGCGATAAGCCTGTCCGCACTGAAAATTGATAACCTGCGACATATCGCCGGAAACAAAGCGGTGAAGCGTTCTGCCGAACTTGCGAAATCCGTATTTTTTCATTTGCTCGTAAACAGCGTTCTCTATTTGGTTGATTGTTGCCGTAGTGTCAACAGCTTTTTTGCTTTTAAAAAACATATTTACCCTCCTTTTTTTAAATTTATTTGTTTGCAGTATAACACAATCAAAAAAATTTGGCAAACGAATTGTTTCGGTCGGTAAAAGATGTAAATCAGCCTCCCTTGTTGCATTACGCAACTTTTTGCGACAGCAGTAAATTTTAATCGTACAGAAAATAACAGACAGCGAAAGCTGACCGTTTTGGTTTGATTACAGCACCTGATTTTATCTTATTTTTACCCCTAAAAATAGCGTTAACCTATTGACTTTAACCGTAATTTGGTGTATAATTCTTCTGATGTAAAGCGCATTACTTTACAGTCTGAAGGGGGAATAATTATGGCAAACAATCCTGAAATTACAATACTGCTTGATTTCTACGGCGAAATGCTCACTCAAAAGCAGCGCGATATGATTGATTTTTACTATAACGACGACCTTTCTCTTTCGGAAATCGCCGAAAACGAGGGCATTACCCGTCAGGGCGTGCACGATTCCATCAAGCGCGCCGAACAGCAGATGTACGAAATGGAAGAGCGTCTGCACCTGTGCGAAAAATTCCGCCGCACCCGTGAGGGTCTGGAGACCATCAGAAAGTGCGTCGAGGACATCTCCAAGGTCAACGAGCAGTCGGGCTTTTCCTTTGAGATAACCAGAAGCTGCCGCATTATAAACGAAAAGATTGAAGAACTGCTTGACTGATTTCTTTGGCTGAATTTGACTGAAAAGGGGTTGTAACCGTGCCGTTTGAAGGACTTGCCGATAAACTTTCGGCTGCGTTTAAGCGTCTGCGCTCAAAAGGGCGCCTTACCGAAAAAGACGTAAAAGAAGCTATGCGAGAGGTTCGTATGGCTCTGCTTGAAGCGGACGTAAACTACAAGGTTGCCAAGGACTTTACCAACAAGGTTGCCGAGCGCGCCGTCGGCGCGGACGTTCTGGAAAGCCTTACACCCGCTCAGCAGGTTGTTAAAATTGTTAACGAAGAGCTTATCGAGCTCATGGGCGGCGAGCAGGCGAAAATCGCTTACGCTTCGCATCCGCCCACAATTATTATGCTCTGCGGTCTGCAGGGCTCCGGTAAAACCACCCACGCCGGCAAGCTGGCCTATCTGTTAAAGGCTCAGAACAGAAGACCGCTGCTTGTCGCATGCGATATCTACCGTCCCGCCGCTATCGAACAGTTAAAGGTAGTTGGCGCAAAGGCGGGCGTGCCCGTTTTTGAAATGGGTACCGAAAACCCCGTTAAAATCTGCAAAAAAGCGCTTGCTCACGCAAAAGACCACGGCAACGACATTATGATTATAGATACCGCCGGCCGTTTGCACATAGACGAGCAGCTTATGGAGGAGCTCAAGGCGATAAACGCCGAGATACAGCCCCACGAAATTCTGCTTGTTATAGACGCCATGACCGGTCAGGACGCCGTAAATGTGGCCAAAAGCTTTAACGAGGCGCTGGAGATCGACGGCGTAATCCTCACAAAGCTGGACGGCGACACCCGCGGCGGCGCGGCGCTCTCGGTGCGCAGCGTTACCGGCAAGCCGATAAAATATATAGGCACGGGCGAAAAAATCGACGAGATCCAGCCCTTCCACCCCCAGCGCATGGCCTCGAGAATACTGGGCATGGGCGACGTGCTCTCTCTTATTGAAAAGGCCGAGCAGCAGCTCGACGAGAAAAAGGCCGAAGAGCTTGTCAAAAAGATGGAGTCAAATAACTTTGACTTTGAGGATCTGCTTGAACAGTTTAAGCAGGTTCGCAAGATGGGCTCGATAAAACAGCTTTTATCCATGCTTCCGGGTATGGAAAAACAGCTTCGTGACGTCGAGGTGGACGACCGCCAGATGGACAGAACCATGGCGATAATCCTCTCCATGACCCCCGAGGAGCGCAAAAAACCCAGTCTTCTCAACGCATCCCGCAAAAGGCGAATAGCGGCCGGCAGCGGTATGAAGGTGGAGGACGTAAACCGTCTTGTAAAGCAGCTTGAACAGACCCGCGTGCTTATGAAACAGCTCGGCGGCAAGGGCGGCAAGGGCAAAAAGCGCATAAATCCCGCAATGCTCAAAAAGATGGGCGGCTTAGGCGGGGGAGGATTCCCCGGAGGCGGAGGCTTCCCGGGCGGATTTCCCGGAATGTAGAAAAGGAAATTCATTTTTGGTCTATGACCGGTGAATATACAATCTGATATTAATGTACGGAGGTGACACAAGAACATGGCAGTAAAAATCAGACTTCGTCGCATGGGCGCAAAAAAAGCTCCCTTTTACCGTGTAGTTGTAGCTGATTCCCGCTATCCCCGTGACGGTCGTTTCATT
Organism: Clostridia bacterium; assembly: GCA_017438505.1. Lineage (GTDB taxonomy): Bacteria > Bacillota > Clostridia > Oscillospirales > Acutalibacteraceae > RGIG2835. The sequence continues at coordinate 11,880 of JAFRVM010000136.1, forward strand.
GAGGAAATCGGTTACTACAATCCCTTAAAGCAGCCTTCCGAGGTAAACATCGACGCTGAAAAGGCAAAAAAGTGGATTGCCAACGGCGCACAGCCTACCGATACGGTTTAGGCTCTGCTTAAAAAGAACGGTATAATCGACTGATATCCTTACCTTTAAATAGGGGCGCAGTTCTGCGCTCCCTTTTAAGAAGGATATACTGGGAGGTAACTTGTTATGAAAGAATTTTTAATTTCCATAGTACAGGGACTTGTTGAGGACCCCTCGGCAGTTACTGTAGATGTTGACGAGCCCGGCGAGGACGGCGTTACCGTATACCACCTGCACGTTGCCGACGACGACAAGGGCAGGGTTATCGGCAAACAGGGCCGTATAGCCAAGGCGATAAGAATCGTAATGCGTGCCGCAGCAAGCCGTAACAACACCAAGGTTATGGTAGAAATTGACTGATAATCCGGCATCCGATTATAAAAGAGGTTGTTTGGGTAAACTAAGCAACCTCTTTATTTTTTATTTGTCGCATTTATTTTTACTTATTATTTACACACCCCGGCGCAAAATCTGTTATTATTTTTAAGAAATTTCGTTTTTCCCCTTTAAATAATTAAAATAAAAAGGTATAATTAAGTTTGAAAATTTTTTCGGAAAGCCGGCTTTGGGTTTTTCCGTTTTAAAAATAATTAAATTGGACATTTTTTTGGAGGTAGGTTTTAATGATAGAAGTTAAAAACCTCACCAAACGGTACGGAAATTACTACGCCATAAAGGATCTTACTTTCACCGTAAACGACGGCGAGATAGTAGGCTTTTTGGGACCGAACGGTGCGGGAAAATCGACAACCATGAACATTTTAACGGGATATCTCTCCTCTACCGAGGGCAGCGCTAAAATCGGCGGCTTCGATATTCTGGAAAATCCCGACGAGGCAAAGAGAAGAATAGGCTATCTGCCCGAGCTTCCGCCCCTTTACCTTGATATGACGGTAAAGGAGTACCTCAACTTTGTATACGACCTAAAAAAGGTCGACCTTGCACGCGGCCCGCATATCCGCGAGATCTGCTCGCTTGTAAAAATCACCGCTGTTTATGACCGACTGATAAAGAACCTTTCAAAAGGCTACAAGCAGCGCGTAGGCATCGCACAGGCTCTGCTGGGCAACCCCGAGGTGCTCATTCTGGACGAGCCCACCGTAGGTCTTGACCCCTCGCAGATAATCGAGGTGCGCTCGCTTATCCGCAAACTCAGCGAAAAGCACACGGTAATACTCAGCTCCCATATCCTCTCGGAGGTACAGGCTGTCTGCGACCGTGTAATAGTTATAAACAAGGGCGAACTGGTAGCCGACGGCACGGCCGAAGAGCTGACCGAAAAACTGACCGCCGACCACAAGCTCGATCTGCGCGTTGACGGCCCCGCCGAGGGCGTTCAGGCTCTGCTTGCATCGGTTCCTCACGTTGAGACCGTTACGGTTATGAACCGTTTTGCCGACCGCTCCTGCGAGGTGGTTGTGGAATCGGAGGCCGGCACAGATGTGCGCCGCGATATCTTCAAGCGTCTTGCAAGCCGCAACTGGCCCATTCTTGTAATGAAGACGCTGGATATGAGTCTTGAGGATATCTTCCTTGAGCTCACCAAAGAAAACGATGAGAAAAAGAAAAGGGGGAATAAATAATGGCTGCCATTATTAAAAGAGAGTTCAACGCTTATTTCCGTTCCCCGCTCGGCTATGTATTTATCGCCGTATACCTGTTTTTCAGCGGCACATACTTCAATCAGGTGCTCACATCGGGCATGGCTTCGCTTTTTCCGCAGATATACTACGGAATGTTCAGCATAATCCTGCTTTTATTACCCCTGCTCACCATGAGACTTATGAGTGAGGACAAAAAACTTAAAACCGACCAGCTTCTGCTTACAAGTCCGGTAAGCGTTCCCGGACTTGTACTGGGCAAATTTATCGCCGCTTTATCGGTTTACGCTATATGCGTAGGCTTTACCCTTATTTACGGCGTGGTTTTCAGCCGTTACACCGATCCCGGCTGGGCGCTTATATTCGGAAACGTAGTTGGCGCAATTCTTTTCGGCGGAGCGTTTATTGCCATCGGTATCTTCATTTCGTCCCTTACCGAGAGTATGGTAATTGCCGCCATGGGTACATTTGTCGTATCCGCTCTCTTTATTCTGCTTGACATTCTGCCCGCGAACGCAAACAGCAAGGTTTTGGACTTTATTGTAAAGTGGGTTTCCTTTGTTGAAAGATACACACCCTTTACTCAGGGCTTGCTGGATGTCAGCAGCATCATCTTCTTTTTAAGTGTTGCTGCCATCTTCCTGTTTTTGTCGGTACGCGTTATTGAAAGTAAGCGCTGGAGATAAGGAGGTTTTAAGTTATGGCTTTTGATAATAAAGATAAAATTGAAGAAATGACCGTGCAGGCGGAAAAAGAAATAGCCGAAGAGACCGCCGCTCTGGAATACAACGCTTCTCCCGAAGGGGGAGAGACCGATTCCCGTCTTGCTCCCAAGCGTTCGCTGGGAGAGTCTTTAAAGGACTATTTTGCCTCCCGCCGCTTTAAGCACGGAGGTCTTGCCACCATTATCACGGTATTTTTCATTATTGCCGTTATTGTTTTCAATGTTGTGGCGGTAATTCTTGTTGACCGTATTCCCGCGCTCAGTCCGGATATCACCAAAAGAAATATGTACACCCTTTCCGACACCTCAAAAGAGCTTCTTGATAACCTTAAAGAGGATGTCACAATTGATATTTTAGCCAGTGAATACGACTGCAAAAACCCCACTACCGTTGAAGACCCCTACAATACCATCTCTCAGGCTCTTGAGCTTATAAAGAGATACGGTCAGTACTCCGACAGGGTTAAAATCAACTATGTAGACCTTGACGTTACACCCGGCTACAAGAACCAGTATCCCGAATTTGCCGACCTTATAAAACAGTATTCCATTGTTGTAAGCTCGGCTCGCCGCAGTCAGATCACATCCTTCTATGAGATGCTGCCTTACCTCGGCACCGATTATGATTCCACCGACTCGCTCATTTACTCGTACGTTGAGACCGAGCTGTGCTCAAAAATCAAGAGCGTATGCCTTGATTACGTTCCGGTTGTATCGTTTTTACAGTGTACAGGCAGCGACGACCCCTCCGGTCTGCAGATTCAGCTTGCATCCAACGGCTATGAAGTCCGTCTGGTTGACTTTGCAAGCGAGCCCATTCCCGAGGACACCGATATAGCGATATTATCCGCGCTGGCCTACGACCTTACCGACACACAGGTAAACGCTCTTTCCGACTTTATTTACAACGACGAAAAGCTCTCAAAGAACCTGTTTGTCCTGTTTGCGCCCGATATGCCTATTACCCCCAAGCTGGACGCTTTTCTTGAGGAGTGGGGCTTACAGGTAAGCCGCGATGTTATTTACGAGACCGACTCCACCCGCTATGTAAGTGCCGACACCCCCAGCAGCTTCTTTGCCGATTATCTTGAAGAGGATTATGCAGGCGATCTTGAATCGAGAGGCCTTATCTTTGCCAACTCGGCTTCCCTTGAGGTCAAAAAGCTGTTTGATACAAAGGGCAATTACACCGTAACACCCCTTGTAGGCTCTACATCGGCAGGTACTGTATGGCCCAATAATATTCCCTATGATGTTTTAAAGGTTGACTTCTCAAAGAACAGAGTTCACTACATCATGGCTCAGTCCGAGTTTGCCTTTAAGAGCGCCGACGGCGAAAAGCTCTCCTCCAGAGTATTTGTCTCCGGCAGCGTGCTCAACTGCTCGTCCTCCTTCCTTGGCACAGACGCTCTGGGCAACGGTCAGTATTTTACATCTATATTCAATAAGATTGCAGGAATCTCCGACCAGGAGGTTGACATTACACCCAAGTATATTTCCACTATTGACTACACCATCGACGCCCGTTCGGCAAACATTATAACATCCATATTCCAGTATATTATTCCCGCTATACTGCTTGTTATCGGTATGGTTATCTACCTGCGGAGGAGACATCTATGAGTAAACAGCTAAAACAGCTTGTTATTCTGGGCGTTTCGCTTGTCATACTTCTGGGTTCGCTGCTCGCGCTTATACTGACAGCGCCAAAAAAGAACGCCAATCCCGACGGCACCGAGTCCGGCTCGGTGCACGACGATTCGGTGGTGCTTATTGACACCGACAAAACGCCCCTTTCGATGTATGTTAAAAATCAGATTACCGATTTTACTCTGATGAAGGGCGATGACGGCGAGTTTTATTTTAAAGAACTGCCCGGATTCAACATGGACGACGGTTTCCTTAAAAACCTCTGGAAGGACGCCACCTATATGGGCGCCAACAAGGAGATAACCGCCGCCGAAGGTCAGCAGATGCCCAGCGATGAGGATATGGGTCTGGCAAACCCGCAGGCAAAGGTGCTTGTGACCTACACCGACGGCTCCACTGTCGGCTACACCGTGGGCAACGCCCTTACCGGCGACAACAAGGTCTATTATCTGCGCATGGACGGCTCGGAAAACGTATATGCCGTTACTCTGCACACCTTTTACTTCAAGTCCCGGGAGGACTGCTTTGACGACGAGATAATCTCCTATCCCCGCGACGAGGCCGGCAACTATCTCGACCAGAATATAGACAATATCGTTCTTACCGGCACAAATTATCCTCAAAAGGTATGCATAAACAAAAATGACGACGTAAAGAACGCCACCAGCATTTTTTACGGCAGTGAGTATGTTATAACCGCTCCCGAAAAGACCGTTCCCAATTCCACGGCGGTTGCAGACCTTGCATATCAGCTCAAGCAGGTTATAGTAAACCGTCTTGTATGCTACAACCCCACGCCGCAGCAGCTGGCGCAGTATGGACTGGACAATCCCCGCGCGGTAGTCTCGTTTACCTGCAACGACCAGCCGACAACCGTTCTGCGTGCCGGAAACATTGACGGCAGCTACACCTACATTATGATGGACGGGGTAAACGCTGTGCTCAGCCTCCAGACCTCTTACTGCGCAAACTGGGCAAGCTACAGCTATGAGCAGCTTCGCGATGCGTCTCTGTTCCCCCGTACGCTTGCTTCCTTTAAAAAGATTACGGTGACGTCCCCGGCGACAGGGGAGAGATATGTGTTTAACGTTTCCTCTTCCTCCAAGGGCGAGGGCAGCGGTTTCGATTATCTTGTAACCTGCAACGGCAAGTCGGTTGATTACAAGAATTATCAGAACTATATTTCCACAATGACCCTTACAAAGGCCGTCGAGTTTGAAAAAACCGGCGCGGCGGAAAATCCCTCGCTTATTATCGACATCGAATATTTTGATGCGTTTTCTTCGGAAAAAGAGAGAATTACCTTTACGCCTGTCGGCACACGCCGGTTCCTCTGCAAGGTAAACGGAGCGGGCAGCGCCGTGGTTTCCTCCACCTACACCGACAAGCTCATCTCCGACGCAAAAAAACTGATGCTCGGCCAGCCTGTCAACACCTATGTCGGCTAGCGGGCATAGCCCGCTTTTGATGCTTTGGCATCACGCAACTTTTTGCGACAGCAATAAATTTTAATCGTACGCAAGAAAAACGGTCAGCGAGATAGCTGACCGTTTTGGTTTGCCACTGCCGTGGCGGGCATGCGCTGGCGTTACAAAACTCTTTATTGTTATAAATAAACCTAATTAAAGCAGAGTCCGCAAGCCTTCGGAAATTGATATAAAAATGCGGACGAGCAATGCTCGTCCCTACGACATAATTTGCACTTTTCAGCAAACAAAAACGGTCAGCGAAAGCTGACCGTTTTTCTTGAGTACGATTAAAATATAATGTAGCGTTAAAAAGTACCGTGATGCAACACACGTCTCCACTGACAAGTGGTTAGTCGTATATCTTTTTTATGCCGAATAATTTGCGGAAGAAGTTGGTAAATTTCTGCCAAAAGCCCATTTTTGCGGTAATTGTTACGGTATCGCTTCTGGTCTCTATCTGATTGAGGTATCTTTCAAGGGTTTCGTCGTCCACGGTGATTTTAAATGTCGCCGTACCCGCTTTTTTGGGGGTTACTTTGCAGGTCAGGGTGTCCTCGGAAATCTCATAATCAAAGGCGTCGCCCGAAACATCCCACTTATATTTTATACCCTCGACGCCAAAGCCGCATTCGGCGTGAAGAATAAGGCTTGTGCCGTAGCCGACTGATCTTACTCTGGGTCTTTTGAACTCGGCAAATCTTCCGCCGGTAATCTTTTCCCGCAAGGTCACGCTGCCGTTGTCATCCGGTTCTAAGTTTTCAAAATATTCGCTTTTTTCAGCTTCAAGCACCTTTAAGGGGGATTTAAACACCGTACCCTCCTTAGGAGTTATTGTAATTTCACGGGTGTACACAACGCCGGGCTTAAAAACCTCATCGGCGGCACAGGTCCTGTCGTTTTCGCTCCACCGCAAAGTTGTGGTGTACAGACCGTATGAGCGTTCTGCACTGTCCTCGCCCTCAGAGTAGGGGTAAACCGCCTTGCCGGCCTCGGGGAATGATCTTAAAAAGTCTGCGACAACCTCATCGAGATACATTGTCTGATTTTCGGGTTCTTCGATTTCTTCGGCATTGGGGTCGTCGGGCTGCTCTTCATCCTCAGCCGCAGCGCCCGATTCCAGCTTGAAATCAACGCCCTTTTTGCGCACATAGCTTCCGCCCATTCTGCGCACGGTAAGCTCGCCCGATGTGCCTGTGTGTCCGATAACGAGGTAGGAATCCTTACCCTGCGGAACGACAGCTCTCATATCGCCCTTGCCCGACTCGGTAATTTCGCTGAGCACCCTGCCTTCGGACTTTATTTTTTCAGCCGAAAGCTCGCTGCCCGTGTAAAGATAGACCGTGCATTTGCTGTCGCCGGAAAGGGCTACGTTCCAGGTAAAGGTTACAGTTCTGTCCTTTTTGGGATTGATTGCGGGGCTTACAATAAAATCGTCGGTATTTTTGCCGCATTTTGAGCGGTAGGAAAGGTCGCTGCTCTCCTGCTTGCCGTCAACGTATGTGCCGACCGAAAGCTCGGGCGCTTTGCCGTCGCCGTCGCCGTCAATAAATGTGGCGTGATCTTCATCGTCCTCTAAGTAGGGAGGACAGGAAAAATAATAGGTCGGATCAAAAACCCTTATGGGGTTTGTGTCGGTGCACCAGTTCTGAGTCCACGAGGACTCGTCCACCGTAACGACGACATCCTCATTGTCATAGTAGGCGTAAACGCCCCAAATACCCTGCATGCAGGAAAAAATAAAAAATAACGCAAGTATTGCAGATAAAGTCTTTTTCATTTTCTTTTCCCCCGGATAATAATAAACTGTAGTTTTAGTATATTGTAAATGGAGCATATTGTCAATTAAAATTGTGTTACATTTCTTTTTTAACACAAATTGTTCCCTAAATAGTCAAAACGTGAAAAACCCTGCTGCAATGCGGCTCTCAACCGCCTGTAGAGAGGACTCAACCGACTGTGTAGAGAGTTTTTTGCAAATTCAACCGATACTCTATTGTAATTTTTTGCCCCTGTGCTATACTGAGGACAGAAAACAAAAGGAGGTTTTCAAAAATGGATAACAATAATTCAATGGGTAAGCGCATAGCCGCTTTAAGAAAAGAACAGGGCTTAACTCAGGAAGCCCTTGCCGAAAAAGTCGGAGTTTCCGCGCAGGCGGTTTCCAAATGGGAAAACGACGCATCCTGTCCCGACATTAACACTCTGCCGCTGCTTGCAAGTATTTTTGGAATATCGACCGACGAGCTTTTGGGCGTAAAGCCTGTTGAGCCCCACGTTGTGGTTGTCGAAAAGGAAAAAGAAAAGAAACCCGAAAAAGAGAACTGGAACTGGGAGTGGAACGTCGGCGGCAAAAAGCACGGTGAAAGATGGTTTTCCATCAGCTGCTGCATAACGGCGATACTTGTATGTCTTTACTTTATTATTGATTCTCTTTCTCCCGCTGTCTTCGGCAATTTCGGCAACTGGAGCTATATCTGGCCGATTCTCGTTTTCGGCTGGGGACTTATAATGGTGCGCGAGCACAGGGTTATCGGCAGTGCCGTTATGGCGTGCGGAGTATATAAAGTAGTATGCAATCTGCTTGGCAGACCGGAATATCTGCTCGATTTAAAATGGTATGTTATTCTGCTTATTGTCGCCGTTGTGTGGCTGTTGGGAATCCTTTTCAGAGGAAAAATAACCTCTCCTGTCGTTGTAGGCAGTAAAAAAGCCCCCTCGTTTGAGTATTCCGACGATAACGATATCCTTGACGCCGATATAAGTTTCGGCAGCGAAAAAATAGTATATGCAAAGCCCGTTCTGCGCGGAGCGAATATCGACACCAGCTTTGGCGAGCACACAATTGACCTTACCGGAGTCGAGACCTTTGCCGACAATACTGTTATAGACGTTGACATAAACTTCGGCAGCGTAAAAATCCTTCTGCCCGCAAACGTACTGGCGTACAAAGATACCGATCTCTCCTTCGGCTCGGCTGCGCTTAAAGGTACGCCCGACCCCGAAGCCACACAGAAGGTCTACATTCGCGGAGATGTCAACTTCGCATCTCTTGAAGTCTCCTATCCGCAGGCGGACAATGTCCGCTTTTGATGTGTTGCATCACAAAACTTTTTGCGACAGCAATAAATATCAATCGTACAGAAAAAAACGGTCAGCATCGAGTGCTGACCGTTTTGGTTTCCACCTGTCGGTGGGGACATGCTCTGGCGTCACGGAACTTTTTGCGACAGCAATAAATTTTAATCTTACGCAAGAAAAACGGTCAGCGAGATAGCTGACCGTTTTGGTTTGTTCGGGTTTTGCGTTGACAATATAGCGCCAATGTGTTATTTTTAACGTGAAAAAAGACAGTAAAAAGGAGAGGGAAAATATGACAAAAATGATTAAATCGAACATGCCCGGCAAACGTCTGATTACATTTTTTGCGGTAATCGCGCTCATTTTCTGCTCTGCGAGCCGCCCCGCTCCGGCAAAAGCCGAAAACTTTGAATATTTTACGCCCATTTACAATTTCCCCGACACCGGCAGCGGGCAGTATCAATGCGTTTTTAACACATATCTGCCGGAATGGCAGGGGTTTCATCTTGCCATTGATATGAAGCGTCCCGCCGGAACCCTTGTCGCCTCCGTGCTTGACGGCAGCGTGGTCGGCTGCGGGTATATGCAGAGCTTCGGAGATAAAAACGGTCCGGGCGGAGCGGTGATAATCGCCCATCAGAACAAGTATGGCGAGACCTTTTACGCACTTTACGGACACCTAAAGGAGCTTGAGGTCTCTAACGGTGACACCGTAGCAAAAGGACAGATAATAGGCAAAATAATGGAATTGGAAAACAATTACGGCGTTTCAAATCCCCATCTGCACTTCGGAATAAACACCCAAAAAGCCTCTTTTGTGGGCAATACGGGCGAGGGAAGCGCCGACGGCTTTGTTGACCCGTATATCTATCTTGAGCAAACATGCAAAACCTTCTTATGCACGGTGACAACATCTGCGCAGGCAGGCGGAACGGTCAGCGCTTCCGGCACTTACGAAAACGGCGAGACCGCGACTCTGATTGCCGCGCCGAACAAAGGTTATCTTTTTGACGGCTGGTACGAAAACGATGAAAAAATCGAGGGCGCCGATGCAAATTACAGCTTTATTGTAAAGAGCGACCGCACATTGGAGGCAAGATTTACCCCCGAACCCGTGCTTACGGTGAAAGGGCTTTCGGTTTACGGCCCCATGACAAGCGGAGACCCTCTTTACGCCAATATATTTGTTTCGGGCGGAACTGCTCCTTATAAATACGCGTTTTATCTGCTCAAAGACGGCGAAATTGTTTATAAAAACTATCCGTCGCAAAACCCATACTTTACCTGTTACCCGCCCGAAGCGGGAACATACACCGCCATTGCCTACTGCATTGATAAAAAAGGTACAAAGGTTTCGGAGCGGCAGACGGTAACAATCCGGGCATAGGCGGGGCGGACAACGTCCGCTTCCCATGTGTTGCATCACGCAACTTATTATCGCTATAATAAATATCAATCGCACAGAGGAAAACGGACAGCTTTCGCTGTCCGTTTTGGCTTATTCAGAAGTGTGGGTACAGACCAAACGGGTCAAGGGCAG
>JAFRVM010000137.1 GCA_017438505.1 Clostridia bacterium
ACCCTGCCGAGGTCGTCGATTCTTCTTACAATTCCTGTCGCTTTCATATTTTAAATCTTTCCCTTTTTCGCAATTTTGAGCCGTTTTTACAGCCTAAAGCTATTATTGGCGTTTTTTAGCGAATTATGCGCAAAAAGGAATAAACATATTATTTCATTATTAATTATAAGTTCACCGCATCCAAATCAGGGTAAATATGTACCGGCACATAAATAAGTGTAAGACAAAATGAGAGACTATTTTTTTTATTGTTTGTTCCTTTTCGTCAATATTCACATTTTTTTGGCAAGTAATTTTATGCAACAAATTATATTTTTAAACATTGTTTTTTAATTATTTTTGTGGTAATCTTATTGATAAGCGTAAGTTTGCATTATTCTGACAGGAGATGGATAATTATGCAGTTGAAAACAGTGAAAAAGAAAATAACGACTGCGGTTTTAACCGCCGCACTGCTTGTCAGCACCCTGATTCTCTCGGCCTCCGGCGCCGACAACGTCGTAACCGACGTTACTCACGGCGGAGTATCAAATTCCACCCTCCAGCAGTGGTCAAACGCCCTGACCAATAATGAGCAGTGGGTTATGATGCAATATCTTGAGAACCAGCCGGGATGGGAAAAAGGCTATGACATTATAGCCCAGTCGGGTTGGCTCTACAACCCCTCCACCAAAAAGGCGTTCACCTACGAAACAGAGCGTTCGCTTGACAAAAAGATGGAGTACATAAATTACAACGATCTTGCCGGCGTAATATGCTGGGACGCTCAGGGCGATAATATGCACGACTGGACCATGTTCACAAAGATGCAAAACGGTCTTAAAGAGCAGGGCAAAGAGGTTATTGCCTACTACGGCAACTGGATGGCTTACGGCGACAGCTCGGAGCATACCCAGGGTCAGTGGGCCGAGGATCTGCCCTGGGATCAGGTGACCTGTATAAACTACGCCTTTTTCAGCCTTTCCAACGGCCAGGCGGTCAGTCTGCGAAATTCCGGAGCTATTCCTAAATACCACCTTGTTACGCTTGATGAATTTGTTGACTTCGGCTGGGAACATACCGCCAACCCCTCTGTAAACGGCTGGGGCGGCGACTCCGGTTTTTCGGATGAAAAAGCAGGCGTCGGAGCAAAATACGGCATGGGACCCGCTTTTGACGAATACTACCACTTTGATATGCTTGAATCGGTCAGCGAGGAGAGCGAAAAGCATCCCGATGTTCGTCTTATGCTGTCGGTAGGCGGCTGGACAAAGAGTGAGATGTTCCACGAGATGTGCCTTACCGCCGCAAACCGCAAGGTGTTTATTGACAGCTGCGTTGAGTTTTTACAGGACTTCCCCAGCTTTGACGGTATTGATCTTGACTGGGAATATCCCGGCGTTCCCCGCGACCCCGAGGATTCGATTGATCAGGGTAACCCTGCCGGTCCTGAGGATACAGCTAACTTTACCGCACTGCTCCGTGAGCTGCGAACAGCCTTGGACACCGCCTTCCCGGGTGAGCATAAATATCTTACCACCTGTACAGCCGCGGATCCTAATGACAAGCTGATATATTTTGACGCTGTTGGTGCGCAGCAGTACGTTGATTATATGAACATTATGACATACGATTACACGGGAACATGGGAGACCACCCTTAACGGATACAACTCCCCGATTTACGGTGAGGGCGACACAACATGGTGCGTTGACAACAGCGTAAAATGGTTTACCGATCAGGGAATAAGCCCCTCTAAGCTGAATATCGGATGCCCTCTTTACGGCTACGGTTTCAATAATGTGGCTGCCGACGCAAACGGCAACCCGGTAGATCTTCCCAACCCCATTGCAAACGGTTTAAGAGGCAATACAATGAATATCGAAACCGGCACTCCCACCGATCTCGATGTTGTTTACACCTTCTTTGACGGCTCGGAGAGAACTCCCGAGCAGGTTCACAATCCGGTTACGGCGACCGTTACCTCCGGCAGTCAGTTTATCGACCTTCAGATCGACGAGCAGGGATATATCGATGTTGTTGGACTTTCGCAGGGAACGGCAACACTCACCGTTACAGATGAGCTTGACGGATTTTCCGCAACAGTGACCGTAAACGTTATCGGCGAGCCCGAACCCTTTGCTTTCGAAAGCCTTACCGCGGAAAAAGCGTCCGAAAACACCTTTAACATCACCTGCAACGCCACCGGCGGACGGCTGTCCTATAAATACTGCTTCTATGTTACAAAGAGCGGTAAAATTTACGATAAGGTGCTCTATACAACTAATAAGAATTACACCTTTACCGCTGTCGATCCCGGCACATATACAGTATCTGCCTACGCCTTTGACGGAAACAATACAAAACTTGTAGCACGTACAACATTCACCGCTTCCTAATATATTGAAGTTAAACCAAAATGGGCGAGAACACCTTTGTTCTCGCCCATTTTTTGTCAGCTATAATTTAAATTGCCTGTAATCGTCCAGGCAAAGGAGGATCGGCTCGTTACCGAAGGCGGCGCCGCCGTCAATATTTGTCCACGTTCTCGTCTTTATGATTTTGCCGTTGTATTTCCCGCCGTAGGACATCGTAGGTGTGTGACCGAAAACGGTGTGAATATCGTCGTAGTATTCGGTATAAAGCTCGGGCCATGCCCAGACAAGCTCATCCGGTGAATAATCGCTGATTTTCCTGTTTTTGCCAAAATTATCAAAGCCGGAATGAACGAGGACATAGTCCTTACCGCCTGCGGTTACGGTTTTGTAAAACGGGCAGCCGCGCAGATAATCAAGAATTTCCCGCTGCGTTTTGCGCGGCAGCTTTTTAAGGGCTTTAAGCGTTACGTCGCCGCCGCTCAGCATATAGTCGCCAAGCCGTTCGATTTTCTCTCTGTCCTCGGTAATCCCGTCAAAGACAAAATCGCAGGAGAGCAGCATTGTCTCGTGATTGCCGAGTATTAGCTGCACTTTATCCTGCTTTAGCAGCCAGAGCAGAATACCCACTCCGCCGTCGCCGTTTCTGTCCACAACATCTCCGAGAATGTAAAGAAAATCGCTCTCTCCGAATCCCGCCTTTTTAAGCAGCATTTTCAGTTTTTCAATCGGGTAACCGTGAAGGTCTGAAATTACGTAGGTCATTGTTTATTGTCTATCGCTGTATTCAATACCAAATTATATATCTCTTTTAAAGCGGGAAGGAGTCTTGTTACACTCTCAAAAGAGTTTATACTAAATAAGCAAATCTTACTTTCTTTCTTCCCCCTGTTATCTGCTTTATCAAAAAGATTATATTCTTCTTCAATAGGTCTTATGGCTTCTCTGATTTTATCTCTGACTCTTCTTTTTTCTTCCCAGCACTTATCTCCGTCGTAGTCATATTGATTGATTGCTATATACCATCCTTTAGAATTCCAGTCTATTCTAAAGAAATAGCAATACTTGCTTATGTTACCGCTTGTTACACAATCCCAATCTTTATTATCCTCATCATCTTGTGTGAAAACAAAACGATATTGAGTACAAGGCTGACCAAAATTCATAACACCATACTGGTTTTCAGGATAATATTTATCCTCTCCGATTATTTGTGTAATTATCCACTTAGTATATTTATCTTGCGAATATCTGTCTGAAAGCACCTTGTCAAAATCGTGACCTATAGGATTTGAAAAATCGGTGTTATCAATAAGGTTAATATCCTTCAATCTTTCTTCATAGAATTCATAAATAAGTTCCATAACAAAATTTGTTTTTTTGTGAAGATTTAAAAATTCTAAAAAGGAGTTATAGTTAAGGATCTTATACTCAAAAGTATTATTAATATAAAGTGCCTTTTTTTCATCTATATTTGGTTGCCCAAGCTTGAAATAAACCCCAAAAATATTGGATATATTAACATTTTCTATTCCGTTTTCTTTGAGGTCGTTATAATACCTTCTTAATTGATTGTCGTGCTCAGAAGAGTAAGTTTTATCCTCAACAATAATCACGTCATAATAATTGTCTTCATATTCAATCAAAGCTAATATATCAATATTGTGGTACTGTTTTTTAATTATTATTTTGGAAATTTCTTTTTCTATTGTTGTTCCTTGTATCTCATACACGAGCTTTAAAAAGTCTTTTCCAATCTCATGTTCTTTTGTATTAGTACTATTAAAACAATCAAATAGATACATAAACATCGCGTCCTGTGAAAGCTCTTTTGTGGCAAATTCGAAAATATTTGGTTTAGAGTTTATCATAAAATCACCTCAGATTAATTATACACCATTTCCTGTTTCTTGTAAAATTTTTTCATCCGTCACCCAAACGGGGCAGTTTTTGACCGCCTCGGTCAAATCAAATGTGAGCGCGTCTATTTGATAGCTGCCGTTTCCCTCAACTGTTAAGACCGGGCGAAGGTCGTCATCGGTTTCGCATTTCAAACCGGTCAGCAGTTGCTCATAAAATGCCGCCGCGATCTCTCCGGCAACAAAAGCTTCCCTGTCGCCTTTAAGATATCCGTAACTGTTAAGGCAGTAATTGCGCATCAGCTTTGATAACATAAGCGCAGAATGCGGCAACAATTTATTTTTATCATATTTTTTTATAAACCTGAATGTATCTGCGGCAAGACTCTGAAAGAAATTTAAGTCAAGCTGCCGCTTTTCACACACCTCCTCAAACAGCCGGTCCCAGCGAGTGCAAAGCTCATAATCAATATCGTACTTATCGCTTGCTCCGTCAGTCAGCAATGAATACAAAGAATACGCCATATCCGGCGAGCGGTCAAGCTCAGGACAGTTCTCTATATAACAGTCTCCGGCCGAATAATCCAGCAACAGTTCAAGCAGCGCAATTGCAGAATGGGGAACGGTTTTGCTTTTGTCGTACTTTTCAATAAACCTATGCGTATCGTCGCAAAGCGAGTAAAAAACTGCGGCGCGAAATTTTCCCTTTGAAGCGTCACTTATCATCTGCTCCCATCTGCTGTTAAGGTCAAATTCAATGTCGTATAAATCAATATTCGGATTGCGATATGTCTTCTTGCTCATAAATATCCCTCCCGTATTTTCTGTAATTTTACTAATATCATGAATAATGTACCTTTTACAGTGCATCTTTGAATTGTCATTTGTATTGTTTTTCGTTTATGCTATACACAAAAAGAGTTAAAACAGACCACCCGCAGGGCGGGTG
>JAFRVM010000138.1 GCA_017438505.1 Clostridia bacterium
GAAATTGACGGCGACCTTTTCAAAGCAACGGTTAAACTCCCGCTCGGTAAATAAAACCATACCCGAAAAGGCGAATAATATATAAAACGGGCTGTCGCTGAGTTAAGGAAGAAAAAAATTCTGCGCTTGATTATCTTTTTTATAACGAGGCAATATAATATGTTCATCTGTTGCTTTCCGGCAAATTGAAAGATTACATTCAGCGGAATCCGATTTATCCGGAAGAACGAATATTTTTAAAATCAAATATTTGATTACACTGTGCCCCGATCGCAGCTTCGGCTGCGGTCGGGGCTGTTCGTTTGTATTTGCATAACCGCATAACCGGTAAATATATAATTAACACACGGAAGGAGGGATTGACAAATAATGAACATATACGGATATGTGAGGGTATCAAGTATAGATCAAAACGAAGACAGGCAGATGATTGCCATGCTGGAGAAAGATGTGCCGCAGGAAAACATCTTCATTGATAAGCAGTCGGGCAAAGATTTCGAGCGGCCGCAGTATAAGAAAATGCTGAAAAAGCTAAAAGCCGGCGATTTGCTCTGTATTTTGAGCATCGACCGGCTCGGCCGCAACTATGAAGAAATACAGCGGCAGTGGCGTTATCTGACAAAAGAAATCGGTATTGATATCTGTGTTATTGATATGCCGATTCTTGATACGCGCCCGTATAAAGACCTGCTCGGAACATTTATTTCCGATTTATTCCTTGCCGTGCTGTCCTTTGTTGCCGAAAACGAGCGCGACAACATCAAAAAGCGACAAGCCCAAGGCATAGCGGCGGCAAAGCTGAAAGGCGTAAAGTTCGGGAGACCCGAAAAACAGTTACCTGCGGATTTCCCTTCTCTCATCAAAAAGTGGGAGGCAAACAAAATCCCGCTGCAAGATATCTTACAGCGGTGCGGCATATCGGAAGCTACGTTTTATCGACGGCTGAGGGAATATCGACTGACACACAGGAGCGAGGTGATGTCTTCACTGTCATAACGCCTACTTTTTGACAGTTATATAAGCACTTATATTTTACACAAATTCGCCTTAAAAATCAATGACTTTTCATCATTTTTACATCAAGTATCGGACTACCTTCAAAACATAATAATCGGTATGGACTAATGTCAAAAAGTAGAGCTTTTGACATTAGTCTTATTTTTTCGGTGGTGAGTGTATGCCCGAAAAACAAATAAAATCACGGCAGCGTGTTGCCGACCACGGCGAGGTATTTACATCAGAGCGTGAAGTCAAGGCGATGTGCGACCTTGTCAAGCAGGAAACGGAACGCATAGATTCCCGTTTTCTTGAACCGGCGTGCGGCGACGGTAACTTTCTCGCCGAGATTATAACCCGTAAGCTCGAGGTTGTAACGAAGAAATACAAAAAGAGCGCCTATGACTGGGAGCGTTACTCCCTGCTTGCGCTGGGGAGCATTTACGGCGTGGATATTCTCGCCGACAACTGCGTCGCCTGTCAGGAGCGTCTTTTCGGTATATGGGATAAGGCGTATAAAGCCGCCTGTAAAAAGGAGTGCAACGAGGAAACACGCAACGCGGCGAGGTTTATTCTTTCGCTCAATATCGTCCGCGGAAACGCTCTGAGTCTGCGGTGCGTTGACGAGAAGCAGGAAGACACCGAAGAGCCGATCGTGTTTTCGGAGTGGTCGTTCCCGAGAAACGACGCTTTCATATACCGCAAGGATTACACCTTTGACGAACTTGTCAACGGCGAGAAACCGAAGGAACCGACAAATTCGCAGGTTTCACTTTTCGGAGAAAATGATGAGCCTGATGATGAGGGCAGATTCATAAGCGAATA
>JAFRVM010000139.1 GCA_017438505.1 Clostridia bacterium
AAAAGGTTCTTTTCGCAAAAGTCGACAAACAGGCAGAAATAGGCGAAATTGCCGAGATACTCGTCCAAGTCACCACCGGAGCGGATAAAATCCAGTTTATCAACAGCGAAGGTCAGACAGTCACATTTACACGCGACAGCGCAAAAGTCAAATCAATTTTGCCTTATTATATATCCGGAGACAGCAAGATATGGACAGACGGCGCCGAAGTATGGACAATAAATCTCAAGGTTTATAAGCCGACGGAAACATATAACGTAAAAGCAAGATACGGCATGGCATGGACGAATGCCGAAAAAATACAGTTCACACTTAATGGTGCGAATCCTTATGAAAAGAAAGTTCTTTCCGCAGTAGTTGATGTACCCGGAACGATCGGATATTATGCAAAATTATTTGTAACCGTCGGCGGCTCGCCCGCAAAAATCCAGTTCAGAGACAGCGCGGGCAATACATTCACCTATACCCGCGACAACGCAAATGTCACAAAAATCGAAGCTGACAGCACTTCCCAGACGGAAACATGGACTGTAAAGCAAAAGGTGTATAAACCGACCGAGTATTATACCGTCGCGGCAAAATACAAAACAGGATGGAGCGGCGGAACAGTATCGGTTACTATTAAGGAACTTGTAAAATCGTCGGCAGATATAACTTTTAAAATAGTCAATCATTCCGATGATTATGATTATGATGACAGATTATATATAACTGTGCCCGCCGGAACAAAAAGGATAGTTGCAGGCAATGCTTTTGAAGGAAATACCGGCAGCGGAGAATATACCAGAGAATGGGTTGAAGCGAATGATCATTCAGGATCTATTTATGATCCCGGAATCGGTAATATAGGCAACGGTCAGGAACAATGGGATTTGCCTAACGGCGCAATCTTCTGGCTGATAAACCTCGGAGGAGAATTAAGTTATCTCAGCGCTGAATTAGAGGACGGAAGCTGGACGGTCGGAGGATACTACGGATGGGAAGAGCATAATAATTACCGATATGTACCATGTTTAAGAATGGCGGAAACCGAACCCGTTACAGAACCGGTTGAAGAACCTGTCAAAGCGTTAAACTTCGCGCAGGCGGTATCGCAAAGTGAGATCGGCGGCTATGTTTATGTGTTTGTAAGCGCCGGCAAGGGCGCGTCAAAGATCCAGTTTGCAAACAGCGGCGGAAACACGCTCACCTACACCCGCAGCAGCAGCGCTGTAAACAGCATAAGCCAGTCGGGTGACAATGAGATATGGGCGATCTCGCTCAGAGTTTACCGCCCGAGCGACACATACACCGTAAAAGCAAAATACGGCAAAGAGTGGATAACCGGCAGCGGCATAACCTTCACCGTCACCGCTCAATAAACCGAATATAAAACCAACCTCCCCGACAAAACCGGGGAGGTTTTTTACGCAGAAAACAGCAGGGAAATATCCGCTGCTGTCTTAATTTTTATAATAATGTTGTTTCTGCCTGAGGGAGCATCATATTGCCGACAATGTTCGTTTCCCAAAACAGGGGCTGTGTGTCGGGGTTCTTCTCGTCATCCGCAAGGATCTCTATCGTGAGAGCCTCAACCACAACATCATAAATCGTTGCGATGTTTTCTTTTATCTTCCACAGTTCAATGCCGATTATGTATTTGTCGGGAGCAAGGATGTTTTCGTTTCTGATGATAACGTCGTATTCGTAAACATTGCCCTTTTTCATCTTGCCGAGATCTTTTGACTCTGATTTGCCCAGGTTGTGCTCGGTCATATCCCTTATCATGAATTCAAATTTGAGCCCCTCGCAGTCTTCGTTAGCTTTGACTCTGACCCTGAGGTGGATCGACTCATCATAAAGCCATTCGCACACTTCTTTGCCGATAACCTCAACACTTTCTACAACAGCGT